>DASVFT010000167.1:0-4922 GCA_036379935.1 Solirubrobacteraceae bacterium
CCCGCCTGACCACCGGCGTCTAAGGGATCGCTCTCGCAAGTTGGCTCCAGATTCCCGATGTGGACGGCGGCGCCTTAGCCGATCATCGAGAGCATGCTGATGACAGGCTCCTACCCGATCGACGCCGAGCGGGCGTTCGCGCGGGCCAAGCGCACGCGCCGCCGCGCCGCCCTGGCGCGCGTGCTGCACCGCGAGCCGTCCGACAGCGGGCGCCTGAAGGTCTACGACGAGCGCCGCCTGCGGCGCGCCACAGCGCAGGCCCACGGCCTGCACGAGATCCCGCTCGACGAGATCGACGGCACACTGGAGCCGAGCAAGGCCACCCAGTTCGACCGCGCCTTCCGCCCCGCGTCCGCCAGCGGCTCGCGCTGGCAGCGCGTGTGGATCGCCGAGGAGCGCGGCGCGGTGCTGCCGCCGATCTCGGTGGTCCCCACCGAGCGCGGCTACGCCGTTCGCGACGGCCACCACCGCGTGTCGGTCGCCAAGGCCCGCGGCGCGGCGACGATCGACGCCGAAGTGCTGGCTGCCTAGTCGCCGAGCTCGGCGCGCCGGCGGACCACGTACTCCTCGAGCTCTGAGCGGATCGCCTCGTCGAGCGGCGGCTGCTCGTACTCCTCGAGCGTCTTGCGCCAGATGTTCCCCGCGCGTGCGGTCGCGTCGAGGCCGCCATTGCGCTTCCAGCGCTCGAAGTTCTCCGTCGAGGTCAGCAGCGGGCGGTAGAAGCACTCGCGGAAGCGCTCGAGGGTGTGGGCCGCGCCCAGGAAGTGACCGCCCGGACCGACCTCCTCGTGCGCGCCGAAGGCCAGGCTCTCGTCGTCGAAGTCGATCGGCGTGAACTCGTGCTTGAGCATGCGCAGGACCTCGACGTCGACGATGAACTTCTCGTAGCAGGAGACCAGCCCGGCCTCGAGCCAGCCGGCGGAGTGCATGACGAAGTTGGCGCCGGCCAGGAAGGTCGGCAGCATCGTCATGAGCGACTCGTAGGCCGCCTGGGCGTCGACGGTCTGGCTGGAGTTCAGGCCGCCGCCCGAGCGCCACGGCAGGCCGAAGGAGCGCGCGATCTGGCCCGTGCAGAAGAGGCCGATGGCCGATTCGGGGGTCCCGAACGAGGGCGAGCCCGACTGCATGTCGGTGTTGGAGAGGAAGGAGCCGAAGACGACCGGGCACCCGGGCCGCACGAGCTGCACGAGCGCGATGCCGGCCAGCGCCTCGGCCATCTGCTGGGCCAGCGTGGCCGGAATCGAGACCGGCGACATCGCGCCCATGAGCAGGAACGGCGTGATGACCGTCGCCTGGTTGGCCTTGGCGTAGACCATCAGCGCGCTGAGCATGCGGTCGTCGTAGCGCAGCGGCGAGTTGACGTTGATGAGCGAGAGCGAGGCCGGCGTGGCCTCGATCGCCTCGCGCCCCCCGAAGAGGATCTCGCCCATGCGCACCGTGTCCTCGGCGTTGGGCCCTGACGTGACCGAGCCCATGTACGGCTTGTCCGACAGCGTCTGCAGCGCGTAGACCATGTCGAGGTGGCGCGAGTCCAGCGGGCGGTCGTTGGGCTCGCAGATCGTGCCGCCCGGCGAGTCGAGCTCGGGGAAGGCCTGCGAGAGCCGGACGAGGTTCTCGAAGTCGGCCATCGTCGCCTCGCGGCGCGCGTCGCCCTCGCGCACGAAGGGGCAGCCGTAGACCGACGCGAAGGCCATGTGCTGGCCGCCGACATGGATGTTGCGCTCGGGGTTGCGCGCCTGCAGGTCGAACTCGCGCGGGGCCTTGGCCACCTGCTCGAGCACGAACTCAGGGTCGAGGATGACCCGATTGCCGTCGACCACCTGCTGTCCGGCGGCGCGGAACTGCTCGACCGACTCGTCGAGCAGGAACTCGATGCCGATCTCGGTGACGATCCGCCGCCACCCGCGGTCGAGCACGGCCATGGCGTCCTCGGTGAGGATCTCGTAGCGCGGCAGCGAGTTGACGAACACGGTCCCTCCTCTTGACGTGCGATCCGGCGCGCGCCATCCTATCCACAATGGAACTGCAGTTCCAGCCACCTTGGAACAGGACTTCCACATGAACGCGCCGACCGCCGGCACCCAGTCCATCGACCGCGCGGGCGAGATGCTCGCCCGCCTCCTCGACAGCACCGAGCCGATGAGCCTGCGCGACCTGGCCGAGGCCGCGGACCTGCCCAAGAGCACGGCCTCCCGGCTGCTGACGGCGCTCGAGCGCCACGGGCTCGTGCACCAGGCGGGCGAGCGCGGCAAGCTCGAGCCCGGCCCCGCCATCCTGCGCTTCGCCCATCGCGGCGGCGTCGAGCGCCATCTCGTCGAGCTGGCCGAGCCCGCGCTCGAGGCGGTCTCCCAGGCTAGTCGCGAGACGGTCAACCTCTCGGTCCCCACGCCGCTCGGCGTCGACCACCTCGCGCAGGTCGACGGGAGCCACTTCCTGGGCGCCGGCCAGTGGGTCGGGCGTCGCGTGGACTACCACTGCACGGCCAACGGCAAGGTCTTCCTGGCCTTCGGCGCCGCCGAGCTGCCGGCGGGCGGCCTCGCGCGCCTGACCGACGACACCGTGGTCGACCGCGCCGCCCTCGAACGCCAGCTCGAGACCGTGCGCCGCGAGGGCGTGGCCACCGCCATCGACGAGCTCGAGGCCGGCCTGAGCGCAATCGCCGCCCCCGTCCGCGGGCCCACCGGCGACGTCATCGCCGCGCTGAGCATCTCCGGCCCGACGCTCCGCCTGACCGGGGCGCGGCTGGCCGAGCTCGCACCCGTGCTGCGCGACGAGGCCGACGCGCTCTCCGAGCGCCTCGGCACCAGCAACCAGGGAGACAGAGCCGCATGACCCACGAGGAGATCCTGCAGCAGCTGTACGACGACACGCTCGTCGGCAAGGCGCCGGAGGTGCGCGAAGGCGTCGAGACCGGCCTCGAGGAGGGCCTGGAGCCCGAGCGCATGCTCTTCGACGCCCTCATCCCCTCGCTGGAGGAGGTCGGCGCGCGCTTCGAGCGCGGCGACTACTTCGTTCCCGAGATGCTCATCGCCGCCCGCGCGATGCAGGGCGCGCTGGACATCCTGCGCCCGCTGCTGGCCGACACCGACGCCAACCGGGTCGGCACCTTCCTCATGGGCACGGTCAAGGGCGACGTCCACGACATCGGCAAGAACCTCTGCAACATCATGCTCGAGGGCGCCGGCTTCACCGTCGTCGACCTCGGCGTCAACGTGCCGCCCGAGAAGTTCGTCGAGGAGATCGACCGCGTGCAGCCCGACATCGTCGGCTTCTCGGCCTTCCTGACCACGACGATGCCGATGTTCAAGGCCAACATCAACGCGCTGGAGAAGGCCGGCATGCGCGACCGCGTGATCGTGATGGTCGGCGGCGCGCCGGTCACGCAGGAGTACGCCGACGCCGTGGGCGCCGACGGCTATTCCGCCGACGCCTCCTCGGCGGTCAAGAAGGCCAAGGAGCTCATCGAGCTCCGGCGCGCCCAGGTCCCGGCGTAGGGCGCGACGCACTCCCATGGGCGCCGTCGAGCACATCGAGCACGCGGTCAAGGGGCCCGCGTTCGGGTGCCGTATGTGCGGGCAGTGCGTGCTGCACTCGACCGGCCTGAGCTGCCCCATGACCTGCCCCAAGACGCTGCGCAACGGACCGTGCGGCGGCGTGCGCGCCGACGGCGGCTGCGAGGTGGACCCGGAGATGCGCTGCGTGTGGCTGCGGGGCTTCGAGCGCTCGCGCAAGCTGCCGCTGTGGCGCGACGACTTCGCGCACCTGCGCCCGCCGGTGGACAACGCGCTGCAGGGGACCTCGTCCTGGAAGAACCTCGTGACCGGCCGCGACCGGCGCACGCCGGAGGGGTGGCGTGCCCAGCCTTAGCGACAAGCTGCGCGCCGGCTCGACGGTGATCACGGCCGAGATGCCGGTCATCGACGGCGGCGGGCTGGACGAGATCCGCTTCCAGCTGGCGCCGATGGAGCCGTGGGTCGACGCGGTCAACGCCACCGACAACACCGCGGCTCACGCGCACGCCTCGCCGGTGGCCGTGGCCATCGCGCTGAAGCAGTGCGGGATCGAGCCGATCATGCAGCTCGTCTGCCGCGACCGCAATCGCCTGGCGCTGCAATCCGACATCGTCGGGGCGGCCATGCACGGCGTGGAGAACCTCCTGTGCCTCACCGGCGACGACGTGAGCGCCGGCGACGAGCCCGAGGCGCGCCGCGTCTTCGATCTCGACGGGCCGCAGCTCGTCGCGCTCGCGCACATGCTCGGCGAGGGCCGCTATCTGTCGGGCCGCCCGCTGCGGCCGGCGCCCCGGCTCCTCGTGGGCGCCGTGGAGAACCCGTGGGCGCCGCCGACCGAGTACCGCGCCGAGCGCGCGCTGACGAAGGCCAAGGCGGGCGCGCGCTTCCTGCAGCTGCAGATCGGCTACACGCCCGGGGCGCTCGAGAGCTTCCTGGCCCAGGCCGCGAGCATCGGCCTGACCGAGCGCGCGGCCCTGATCCCGTCGATCACCATCGTGCGCTCGGCCAGGGCCCTGCGCTTCATCGACGAGAAGGTGCCGGGCATCGAGGTTCCCGCCGCGATCATCGACCGCGTGGAGCGTGCCTCCGACCAGCAGGAGGCCTGCTTCGACCTCGCCTACGAGCTCGCCTCCCACGCCCTTGCCCAACCGGGAGTGGCCGGCCTGCACCTCATCTCCTTCCGCAAGGACGCCGGCATCGCCAAGCTCTGCACACGCCTCGGCCTCGAGCCGCGGATCGAAAGGGAGAAGTCGCTCGCGTATGCACACGACTCTGCAGTCGCGCTCTAGCACGGTCGTCATCGGCCACGACCAGCCGTTCTGCGTCATCGGCGAACGGATCAACCCGACCGGGCGCAAGACGTTCGCCGAGGAGCTGCGGGGCGGCGACCTCTCGACCGTCGCCGCCGAC
>DASVFT010000168.1:0-75104 GCA_036379935.1 Solirubrobacteraceae bacterium
GCGCCGGATAAGCGTCGGTTTCCGGGGCTAAACCGACGCAGTTCGCGAACGGCGCCCGTCAGGCACCGACGCCGGAGAGAACACGCGCGCTTGCACCACCGCAACCCGCACGGCTCCCCTCCCTCATTGCCCATCGCGACCAGCAACGCAGAGCAGGGACCGCAAGCCCGCTGGCGCGGACGCAGCACCCGCACCACCGCAACCCGCACGGCCCCCTCCCTCATTGCCCATCGCGACCAGCAACGCAGAGCAGGGGACCGCGAGCCCGCTGGCGCGGACGCAAGCACCGAACGGCCCGCCGCCGCCGCTGGGCTGGATGGCCTACGCGCTGCCGTCGGCAACGGGCGTGGGATCGTCGCTGGCTGAGGCTTTCGCGCTGGCGCGCGCCGCGAGCGGGTAGACCGCTGAGGATCGACCACGAGCCCCAGGAGGAGACATGGCGACCTGCGAGGTGTGCGGCAACGACTACGACAAGGCCTTCGAGGTCACCCAGGCGGGCGAGACCCACACGTTCGACTCGTTCGAGTGCGCGATCCATGCCCTCGCGCCGACCTGCGAGCACTGCGGCTGCCGGATCATCGGCCACGGCCTCGAGGCCGGAGGCCGCATCTTCTGCTGCGCGCACTGCGCCGAGCACTCGGGCGTGGCGGGGCTGACCGACCGCAGCGACTAGGCCGCACGGCGCCGGGCCTGGCGGCGCGCCCGCAGGGCCAGGAGCACGGTGGCCACGACCGCCAGGGCCAGCGCGCCGTGCGCGAGGTGGTGAGCGGCGCTGGCGAACGAGCGATGGAAGGCGTACCCAACAAGGGTGAAGGTGGCCGTCCACGTCGCGGTGCCGAGCAGGCTCCAGGGTAGGAAGCCGCGCAGCCGCAGTCGTGACGCGCCGGCCAGGAAGGGCGCGACCGCACGCACGATCCCGACGAAGCGTCCGATGAGGATCGCCTTGGCGCCGTGGCGCGCGAAGAAGCACTCGACGCGCTGCAGGCGGGCCGGCGTGACGCCGAGCCGCGGCCCGCGCGAGAGCAGGAAGCGCCGGCCCAGCCGCTGCCCGAGGAGGAAGCTCGTGAGGTCACCCAGCGCAGCGGCGGCCCACGCCACCACGAGGATGAGGCCGAGGTCGACGCCGCCCTCGGCGGCTACGACGCCACCGAGCACGATGGCCGTCTCGCCCGGCGCGATCAGGCCGACGAAGGCGGCCGTCTCCAGGAAGGCGAGGCCGGCGACGAGCAGGTAGGTCCACGCGCCGAGGCTGTCGGAGAGGTCGGTGAGCGCGGTCTCCAGGTCGGGAGGCTCGATCAGCCCGGCGGTGACGGCGGCCAGCGCCGCGGCGGCCAGGACGCCGGCGGCGAGCAGCCCGCGCGGCACGCCGTGCCACGCCCGGGGCGTGGACGGCGCTGTGGCCAGCCGCGGGTTCATGCCGGGATGGGGACCGGTGGTCGGGCGCAGGAGGCCGGCCCGGGCCGCGCCGGGCCCGCGGGGCGGGCGCAGGGGGCCGGTGCGGGCCGCGTGGGGACCGCGGGCCGGGTGCAGGCGGCTGGCGCGGGGCGCGTCGGGACCGCACTCGGCAGCGACCCGACGGGCGGCGCCACGGCCGCGTCGGAAAGCCCGGCTTCGTCGCGGCCCCAGCGGGCGACGGTCCTGCGCAGGCCGCTCAGGGCTGCCAGGCCGGCTGGCGCGGGCAGCCAGATCGCCACGCAGCGGTAGGCGAGCACGGAGACCAGCGCGAGGTCCGCCGCCACGCCCGAGGCGACGAGGATGCCGACCATGCCGCCGCTCACGGCGCCCGGCACCGGCACCGTGTTGCCGACCTGTCCGACGAAGTAGGCGAGCGCGAGCAGCGCGAGCGAGGGCGGTGCGCCGAAGGCGTGCAGCATCGCCCACAGCACGGCGGCGTCACACGCCCACCACGCGGCCGCCCCCAGCAGTCGGGGATCGGCCGCGCGCACGAGGCGCAGACCGTCGCGGACGGCCTCGCCGGCCAGCGCCGCGGCGCGGCCCATGCGTCCGCTGGCTCGGCCGTCGCGCGGCGCGACGGCGCCCAGCGAGAGGGCGATCACGATCACCAGCGCGGCGCCCACGGCCGGCACCACGCTCAGCGCCAGCGGGCCGTGACGGCGTGCCAGGCCGAGCGCAAGCGCCGTCCCCGCGGCCACGATGGCGACGAGGAAGACCGAGTAGAGGACGATGAGGAACGTCATCAGCGTGCGCGTCGCGCGGCGCGAGCCCATGCCGGTCCGCCGCAGGGCCCAGAGCGTCAGCGCGGCGCCGCCCACGCCGGCGGTCGGCAGCAGCCGCGTGGCCGCCGCGCCGCCGAGCGTGACCTGGGTGCTCTCGCGCAGCCCGAGGCGCGGCGTCGCGCGCCCGCCCACCAGCCACAGCAGCGCGATGTAGCCGCCGAAGGACGCCAGCTCGCTCACGGCCGCGACCGCCACCCAGCGTGGATCGGCGTCGAGCGCCCGGCGCAGCGCATCGGCGAAGGCCTGGAGCGGCCCACCGGCGAGGATGAGCGCCGCCGCGGCAAGCGCGGCGAACGCGGCGGGCACGGCGGCACGGCGCGCCAGCGCCCGGGCCTCGAACGCCGGCAGGCTCATCTCGGCGGGCGAGAGGGCGTCGGCGGCTGGGTGGGAACGGTGGGCCATGGTGATAAGTCGCGCGGCGCCTCCCAGCGTTTCGCTGTGCCCTTCTACGTCGCGGCGCCCGAAGCGGATGCATGCGATGAGACGGTCGCCGCCGAGTATCCGGCGGCGACCGCGACAGCGCAGCGGAGCTATCCGCAGGGCGGTGGTACGGCGAGCCGCACCCGGCGCCCTCAGGGTGGAGGTACGGCGGCCGCACCCGGCGCCCTCATGGCGTCAGCGCCAGCGCGGCCTCCGGCGTGGCCACCCGGAAGGTGAAGCTCTCCTCCAGGTAGAGGCGCACCTCGTCGGCGTCGTGGTCCTCGTAGCCGACGGAGAGGTCCTGACCCGCCTCGAAGAGGAAGTCGCCGCCGCGCAGGCTCACCACCGCCGCGCCGTCGACGCCTGGCGCCCAGACAAGCGGCCCGCCGAGGATCTTGCGCAGGTGGTCGAAGAGCAGGTACCCGCCGTGCTCGGTGGTCTCCAGCACGCGGGTGTAGGCCTCGGGCCCGAGCGCCAGGCCGTAGGGGCCGTCGATGCCGGCGGCCAGCATCGCCTCCACGGCGCTCGCCACGTGGCGCGGATAGCGCTCGCAGTCGTCGCCGAGCGCGATCGTGTCGTGCGGGGAGGCAGCGGCGAGGCCGGCGATGCCGGCGGCGTCCCAGCCGTGGAAGACGGCGCGGTTCTCGGCGGTCGCGATCTGACGCGCCGCCGCGTCGAGCGGCGCGAGGTCGACGTCCTCGGCGCCGCGATCGGCGTCGCGCAGCTCCGCGCGCGAAAGCGCGAAGGGCGCGCGCAGCTCGATCACGGCCAGCACGCGCCGCTGTGCGGCGTCCACGCCGTCGACGGGCGCACCGTCCAGCGCTTGCGTGCGACCGAGGTTGGTGGCCGAGTACTGCCAGCCGTGCGGGCCGGCGAAGTCGACGAGCTTGCGGGCGGCCAGCGCCGGCGTCAGCCGCTCGCGCGCCTCTTCGTCGATGACCTCCCAGCCGGCCTCGGTGATCGGCGCGTGCTCGCGCAGCAGGTGGCTCACGAGCCGCCTCCCCTCAGGCTGCCGATGCCCAGCGACGCGGCGCCGGCCACGGGGGCGCCGCGCTCGGCCTCCCCCTCCACCGCCTCCTCCTCGGCCTCCTCCCCGTGCTCGACGATGTCGCCCTCCTGGAAGAGGATGCCCTCGGCGATCTCGCGCCACAGCGGCGTGCGCCGCAGCAGGAACTCGAGGTCCATGCAGAAGTGCTTGAACTCCTCGCCCTGGGCGTCGCGCATGATCGCGCGCGCCTCGCGGTCGCCCTCGACGGCCATACGCTGCTCGTACCAGCCGATCGCCTCGGCTTCCTCGGTCAGCGACGCGCACATCCGCGCGAAGGTCCGCGTGTCGGCCGGAAGCTCGTCAGCCGGCTCGTGGTACTGGTCGAAGCCCATAGCGGCATCTTGGCGCACGGCGCATGCGGGCGCCGCTGCCCCTCCTCACCTCTGCTCGCCCAGGAACGCGTCGACGGCCTGCACCGTGCCGGCCCGCTCCCCGCCGCCGTCGTGCATCAGCACGATCTCCCCGCCCTTCGCCGCCGCGATGCGCGCGTGGACGACGTCGGGTCCCGGCATCTGCCAGTCCTCGGTGTCGACGTCCCACAGCATCTGGCGCATCCCCAGGTCGCTGGCGACGCACTCGACGGTGGGGTCGGTATCGCCGAACGGCGGCCGGAACAGCTCCGGTTCGCGCCCGATGGCGGCGACGATCGCGGCGCTCGTGCGCTCGAGCTGCTCGCGGATGTCCTCCTCGCTCAACGACGGCAGCCGCGGGTGATCCCACGAGTGGTTGCCGATCGCATGGCCCTCCTCGGCGGCGCGCCGCACCGTCGCGGCCCGTCGCGCCACGAGCTCGCCGACGACGAAGAACGTCGCCCGCACCTCGTGGCGCCGCAGGACGTCGAGCAGCTCGTCGGTGAAGGGTCCGGGCCCGTCGTCGAAGGTGAGGTCGGGTAGGCGCCGGCTCACGCCACGAACGCTAGCGGCGGGCGGCGCCGCGCGGCCCGCGCGCCGGCGATCAGCTCTTGACGATGATCTTCTTGGCGCGCAGGGTCGGCACCGGCGTGCCGTCCTCGTCCTGCTGCCACTTGGCGGGCCGCAGGAGCTTGCCGACGACCACGACGGCGTCGGCGTCGTCGAGTGCGGTTGCCATGGCATCGCCGGTGAGGCGGTGATGGTCGGCGTCGAAGACGCGGGTGCGGGGCGACACGAGCACGCGGGCGTCCTCGCCGACGACCGCGTCGTCCTGGCTGGCGAAGCGGCGGGGGAGTTTGACGAAGCGGTCGGCGGTGAAGTCGAGGACGCCGTCCTCGAAGCCGCCGGCCGAGCCGGCGATGCGCCAGACGCGGTTCAGGAAGCCGGCCTGGAGGCGCGGCGCGTCGCCGTGCTGGGCGCGCTCGCCCCGGTCGTCGTCCGTGCCGTCGGCCGCCGGCTGCTGGTCGTCGTTGGGCGGGGCGCCCTCGTCGTCTCTCGTCGCCGGGCAGCGCTTGCCGTCGAGCGGCGGCGTCAGCGTCGCGCCGCTGACGCACGTCACGCTGGCCACGCCGCCGTGCTCCCGGCACACGGGCGGCGAGAGCGGCGGCGTCAGAGTGGTGCCATCGCCGCAGGTGAGGTGGTCGACGGCCGGTGCATGGTCCTCGGCCGGCGCCAGGGCGGGCAGGGCGAGGCAGGCGGCCGCGACGGCGGCGACGGCGATCTTGAGCATGGTCGCCCATCGGCGCTCGCGGCCGGCCGGGCGAACGCGCGCGCCCCGCCTCCGACGGATGTATGACGCACTCGCCACAGAAGTGACGACCGTCGGAGAACGCCGACCTGTGCAGCGGGCGAGCCGGCTCGCTAGCGTTCTCGCACTCGAACCCGCCACAGAGGTCGCCCGCGGGGCGCCGGGGGGTGCGAGACGAGGGAGGATGGATCGAGTGCCTGAGCGAGGCAGCGCGGCCGCGGACATCGAGTTCCGCGACGTGACCAAGCGCTATCCGGGGCGTGCGGCGGCCGCTGTCCGTGAGCTCTCGCTCAGCGTGCCCGCGGGCGAGATCTGCGTCCTCATCGGGCCGTCGGGGAGCGGCAAGACGACGGCGATGAAGATGGTCAACCGCCTGATCTCCATCACCGAAGGCGACATCACCATCGGCGGTCAGAGCGTGCGCAGCCTCGACCTGACCGAGCTGCGCAGGGGCATCGGCTACGTCTTCCAGCAGATCGGCCTGTTCCCCCACATGAGCGTGGAGGACAACATCGGGACGGTGCCGCGGCTCCTGGGCTGGTCCAAGCAGCGCATCCGCGAGCGGGTAAGCGAGCTGCTCGAGCTCGTGGGCCTCGAGCCGGGCGACGCCAAGCGCTATCCGGGGCAGTTCTCGGGCGGCCAGCGCCAGCGCATCGGCGTCGCCCGCGCGATGGCCGCCGACCAGCCGATCATGCTCATGGACGAGCCGTTCGGCGCGGTCGACCCGATCACGCGCGACCGCCTCCAGAACGACTTCCTGCGGCTCCACGCCGAGGTGCAAAAGACGGTCATCTTCGTCACGCACGACATCGACGAGGCCATCAAGATGGGCCACCGCATGGCGATCCTCAAGGACGGCGAGCTCGTCCAGTACGGCTCGCCCGACGACATCCTCGCGCGCCCAGCCAACGAGTTCGTGGCCGACTTCGTGGGCGCCGACCGCGGCCTGAAGCGCCTGCTCCTGCGCGACCTGGCCACCATCGAGCTGGGGCCCGCGCCGGCCAACGGCGAGGCCGACGACCTGCCCAGCGTCGACGAGCACACGTCCCTGCGCGACGCGCTCTCGCTCATGGTCACGCGGCGGGTGTCCGCGCTCATGGTGGTCGACGCCGCCGGCGAGCGCCGCGGCACGGTGTCGATGGAGACCCTGACGCACTTCGCCGACCGCGACCGCTCCGACGCCGGAGTCAGGGCCTAGCCGCATGCTCGGCCAGCTCGCGCCTCCCATCGCGCAGGGTGGCGGCCCGATCATCCCGACCTTCAACAAGGGCTCGAGCTGCGTGCGCGAGAATCGCCAGTTCTGCTGGGACTGGTTCTCCAGTCACTGGAGCAGCACCTTCCAGCCGCGGCTCGTCGAGCACATCGAGCTCACCGTGCTGGCGGTCGGCATCGGCTTCGCCATCGCACTGGCCGCCGCGCTCGTCGCCTACCGCTGGGACTGGTTCGACACCCCGGCCACCGGGGTCTTCGCCCTCCTCTACACGATCCCCAGCCTGGCCTTCTTCCAGCTCATGGTGCCCTTCACCGGGCTGACGCGCCTGAGCGCCGAGATCGCGCTGGTCTCCTACACGCTGCTCATCTTGTTCCGCAACATCCTCACGGGCCTGCGCGAGGTGCCCGCCGACGCGCTCGAGGCGGCGCAGGCCATGGGCCTCACCCGTCGCCAGACGCTCATGCGCGTCGAGCTGCCCCTCGCGCTGCCGGCCATCATGGCCGGCGTGCGGGTGGCCACGGTGACCACGATCAGCCTCGCCACCGTCGCCGCCTTCATCGGCGTCGGCGGGCTCGGCGAGCCGATCTTCAACGCCATCCAGGACGGCTTCAAGACGCAGTTCCTGGCCGCCGGGGTGCTGGCCGTCCTGCTCGCCCTCGTCACTGACGCGCTCCTCGTCGTCCTCCAGCGACTGCTCACGCCGTGGGCGCGGGTCAGGCTGAGCTGACATGCACGCGATCTCCGACGCGCTGAAGTTCATCGCCGACAACCCGCACTTCATGCTGACCAAGACGCTCGAGCACCTCGAGCTCTCGGGCGCCGCGATCGGCGTGGCCATCCTCATCGCGATCCCGCTCGGCGTGGTGCTCGGGCACCTGCACCGCGGCTCGTTCATCGCCATCAACGCGGCGAACGTCGGGCGGGCGCTGCCCAGCCTGGCCATCATCTCGATCGGCCTGGGCATCCTCGGCATCGGCTTCGTCAACGTGATGGTGGCGATGGTCGTGCTGGCCGTGCCGCCCATGCTCACCAACGCGTACGTCGCGGTCGACGGCGTCGATCCCGATGCCGTCGAGGCGGCGCGGGCCGCGGGGATGACCCCGGCTCAGGTGCTGTGGAACGTCGAGATCCCGCTGGCCGTGAGCCTCATGTTCGCCGGGATCCGCACGGGCGCCGTCTACGTCATCGCCACCGCCACCCTCGCGGCGATCGGCGGGGGCGGAGGGCTCGGCGACGTGATCGTCAACCAGGCCAGCTACGGGACCGCCGGCGTCATCGCCGGCGCGCTGGCCGTCACCGCCCTGGCGTTCTTCGGAGAGGGGGTCTTCGCAGTGATCCAGCGGCTGCTGACGCCGAAGGCGCTGCGCCATGAGGAGGGCCCGGCCGACCTGCTCGCGCCGGCGATCGAGGGTACGTAAGCCATCAAGAGGAGCGAGATGCAATGCGACGGAACCTGAGGCGGGTCGTCTGCGGCCTGCTGCTCCCCGCGAGCCTGGCGCTCGGCCTGGCCGCATGCGGCAGTGACGACAAGAGCGACACGGGCGGCTCGGCCGCGACCAGCACCGCGTCCAGCGCACCGGCGCAGCCGGGCAAGGGCAAGCCGCCGGTCACGATCGGCACGAAGGACTTCACCGAGGAGTTCATCCTCGGCGAGCTTTACAAGGGCGCGCTCGAGGCCAAGGGCTACACGGTCGAGCTCAAGAAGAACATCGGCGCCACCGAGATCATCGACACGGCGCTCACGAGCCACAAGATCGACGCCTACCCCGAGTACACGGGCGAGTCCGTGGCCACGGTGGCCAAGCGCAACGAGCCGGCCAAGACCGCGGACGAGGAGTACCAGCTGGCCAAGCAGTTCTACGAGAGCCGCGGCCAGACGGTGAGCGAGCCGACGCCCTTCGAGGACGTCGATGCCATCGCGGCGACCAAGGCCTACGCGCAGAAGCACGGCCTGACCACGATGGAGGACCTCAAGAAGCTCGGCAGCTTCTCGCTCGGCGCGCGACCGGAGTTCAAGGCACGCCAGCAGGGCCTGGCGGGCATGAAGAAGGTCTACGGCATCACCAACGCGAAGTTCCGCCAGCTCGCCCTGGGCGTCCAGTACCAGGCCCTGGACACGGGCAAGGTCGACACGGCGAACATCTTCACCACCGACGCGCAGCTGGCCAGCGGCAAGTACACGGTGCTCAAGGACCCCAAGGGCGTCTTCGGCTTCCAGAACGTGGCCTTCGTCATCGACAAGGGCAAGCTCGCGCAGCTCGGCGGCGACCAGTTCATGGGCGTCATCAACGCCGTCAACAAGCTCCTGACGACCGACGCCATCACGGCGATGAACAAGGCGGTCGCGATCGACAAGCAGGACGAGGCGACCGTGGCCAAGCAGTTCCTCCAGGCCAACAAGCTCGTCTGAGGCGGCCCGCGGGCGGGCGCCGTCAGCCGGCGCCCGCCAGCTCCGCGCACACGCTCTCGGTCGTCGCGACGAACTGGTGCGCGGCGGGCAGCAGGTCGCGGTCGCGGTGCCACGCGAGCCCGATGACGCGCGGCGGCAGCTCGTCGCCGAGCTCGACCGCGCGCACGCCCGGGAAGCGCGGGTCGACGCTGAGGCGCGGCAGGAGCGCCGCGCCCATCCCGGAGGCGACGAGCCCATGGATCGTCTCGTCGTCGTTCGAGCGGAAGACGACGCGTGGCGCGCCGCGCAGATGCGTCTCCGGTCGGGTCACGTCGCGCACCCGGTCGTAGGCGATGAGGTCGAGCGCCGCGATGTCGGCCAGCGTCGGCCGCGCGCCCTCGCCGGCGAGCGGCGAGTCCTCGGGGACGAGGAGCATGAACGGGTCGCGCAGCAGCTCGACCGCGACGAAGGGGCCGTCGGCCAGCGGGAAGAGCATGAAGGTGAGGTCGAGCTCGCCGCGCTCGACGAGGCGCAGGAGCTGACCCTCGTCGGGGCTCTCGACCAGCGCGACCTTGACGTCGGGAAGGGCGGCGGCGAGGCGCCCGACCACGCGCGGAAGGATCTTGGCGCCGACGCTGTGATAGGTCCCCACGCGCAGCTCTCCCGCGCTGCCCGCTGCCCACCCCGCGAGGTCGGCCCGGGCGGCGGCGAGCTGGTCGACGACCCGCCGCCCGTGGCGCAGCAGCAGCTCGCCGGCGGGCGTCAACGCGACGGGGCGCGGCCCGCCCGAGCGCTCGACGAGCCGCGCGCCGACGATCCGCTCGAGCAGCGCGAGCTGCTGGCTCACGGCCGATTGCGTGTACCCGAGCGACCGCGCCGCGCGGCTGAACGAGCGCTCGCGGGCGATCGCGTCGAGCGCGGCGAGGTGGCGAATCTCGACCCCGAGCCAACTATCAGGATCTCTCATCGACTTCAAAACTACTCCGAATTGCGCTGATGGATCGCGGGCGGCACGCTGGGCGGCGTGTCCGCTCAGGACCACAGCACGTGCAATGCGGGCGGCTTGCGAAAGACGAGCCCGGAGGGAGCCGACGGGCGTGCCGGATCGAGCCGCAGTGCGGGGAGCCGCTCGAGCAGGCGGCCGACCGCGGTGTGCGCCTCGAGGCGCGCGAGGTGCATGCCGATGCACACGTGCGGTCCGCGCGCGAAGGCCAGGTGCTGGCGCGCGTTCTCGCGCCGCACGTCGAAGCGGTCGGGGTCTTTGAACGCGGCGGGGTCGCGGTTGGCCGCGGCCACCGAGACGCGGACGAGGTCGCCTCGCCGGATCGCGGCGCTGCCCAGTCGCACGTCGGTCGTGGCGTAGCGGTCGACCATGGCCGCCGCCGGCTCGAGCCGCAGCGACTCCTCGACCGCGTTGGGCAGGTGGCCCGGGTCGGCGCGCACGAGCGCGAGCTGGTCGGCCTCGGAGAGCAGGTGCAGGATCGCGTTGGCGATCATCGCCTCGGTCGTCTCTATACCGCCGAACAGCATCACGGCGGCGTTCGACACCACCTCGGGGCGCTCGAGGGCGCCGGCTCCGCCGCCGGCGGCGGCGAGCATCGACGACCCGAGCCCATCGTCGAGCACCGGCTCGATGGCGGCCGCGAGCTCGGCGAACGCGGCGCGGCCGTGGGCGGGGACGGCGCCCCCGGCGGTGATCTCGTCCACCGCGGCGGCGATCGCCTCGTACCAGCCGCGCAGGGCCGTCGGGTCGGTGTCCCGCAGGCCCAGCGCGTGGCTGACGACCTGCGTGGCCAGCGGTCCGGCGAAGCTCCGGCGCAGCTCGGCCTCGCCGGCGGGCCCGAACGCGTCGATCAGCCGATCGACCTCGTTGGTCACGACGTCGGCGAAGCGCTCGCGCACGGCCTCCAGGCGGAACGGCCGGGCGAAGGGCGCACGGTGGCGCTCGTGCTCCTCGCCGTCGAGCGTGAGCATGCTGGGGCCGACGACGCGGCCGGTCGAGAAGCGCGGGTCGTCGACGGTGAACGTGGTCGCGTCCTGCATCACTCCGAGCGCGAGGTCGCGGCGCAGGACCAGCCAGCCGCCGAGGGCCGGCAGCCACGCCACCGGCTCGCGCTCGCGCAGGCGGGCGAGCAGCGCGTGAGCGCTCGGCGCCGCCAGGGCCTCGACGGTGATGCTCGCGCCGTCAGCGACCTCCTCGTCATCGGAGGAGGCGTGATGGGGCTGTTCACGGCGTATCACGCGTCGGAGCGCCTCGGGCGGGTCGTCGTCCTCGAGCGAGGGCTGATCGGCGACCCGACGACGGCTTCGTACGGTCGCACCCGCTCGTTTCGCAACGACTATATGGACGCCACCTACGCGCGGCTCGCTCACGAGGCCTTTCGCCTGTGGGGCGAGTTCGAACGGCGGACCGCGATGCAGGTGCTCGTCCGCTGCGGGTGCCTGAACATCGCCAAGCGCTCGGTCACGCCCGACCTGGCCGGCACCTACGCGCAGGTCAGCCACGACACGCTGACCCGGCTGGGCATGAGGACGGAGGCGTTCGACCGGCCCGCGCTGCGGCGGCGCTTTCCCTTCCTCGACGCGGACCTCGCGCGCCTGGACGTCGACGCCGGCGTCGTCGACCTGCCCGCCGTGACGCGCGCGCTGACGCGGGCGCTCGCAGAACGCGGGGTGCGGACGCTGGAGCGCGTCGCCACCACGTCGATCGTGCGCGACGGCGCGCTCCTGCGCGTGATCACCAACGCCGGCGAGCTCGTGACGCGAGCGCTCGTCGTCACCGCGGGGCATGGGACGAACGACGTGCTCTCGCTGCTGCCCGGCGGCGGGCTGCGGATCCCGATCGCCAAGGACCGGCCGAGCGAGGCCAAGTACCTCGTTCCCCCCGCCGGCGCGCGGGATCGCTTCACGGCCCCCGCCATGCCGGTCGTCGCCTATCTCGATACCGGGATCTACTGCCACCCGATCGTCGAGGGGCTCGTCGACGCCGTGAAGATCGGCTACTACAACCCGCCCGACCTGCCGCCTCCGAGCACGAGGATCGACGGCATCGCGAGCTTCGTCGAGCACTGCCTGCCGGGCCTGAAGGACGCGGTGGTCCACGACGTGGAGGACGTCGACCAGTGCGACTACGACCTCGTGGCGGACGACGATTTCGTGCTCGGGGCGGTCCCGGGCTTCGCGAACGTCTTCGTCGGCGTCGGCTGGCGGGGCACCGGCTACAAGTTCGCGCCCTGGGTGGGGCGCGTGCTCGCCGAGCTGGCGCTGCAGGAGGGCACCGTCTACGACATCGACCGCTTCGACCCAGCCCGATTCGAAGAAGGGAACAGCAGCCATGAGCCGTCCGTCACCGCGGACCCTGCAGCAGCGTCTCTCTGACGGCGTCGTCCTCGGCGCCGAGGGCTACGTCTTCGAGCTCGAGCGCCGGGGCTACGTGCAGGCGGGTCCGTTCGTCCCCGAGGTGATCCTCGACGAGCCCGGCGCGCTGCGCCAGCTGCACCGCGAGCTCCTCCGTGCCGGAGCGGACGTGATGGTCGCGCTGACCTACTACGCCCATCGCGACAAGCTGCGGGCGGTCGGCCGCGCGGATGACCTGGAGGAGATGAATCGCCAGGCGGTCCGGATCGCCAACGAGGTCGCCGCCGAGGGTGGAGCCCTGGTGGCCGGCAACATCTGCAATACGTGGTGCTACGACCCCAAGGACCCGGCGGCCTCCGGCGCGGTGGTCCGCGCGCAGTACGAGGAGCAGCTCGGCTGGGCCGCCGACGAGGGCGTCGACTTCGTGATCGCGGAGACCAACGACTACGTCGGCGAGGCGCTCATCGGCCTGGAGGCGTGCCGCGAGCTCGGGCTGCCGGCCATGGTCACCTTCGCCAGCGTGCATCCCACGACGACGTACGACGGCTACGACTACGTCGACGCGTGCCGGATCCTCGCCGACCACGGCGCCACCATCGTGGGGCTCAACTGCTCGCGGGGCCCGGAGACGATGCTGCCGCTGCTCGAGCGCATCCGCGCGTCGGTCGACGTCGCGGTGGCGGCCCAGCCCGTGCCCTACCGGACCTCCGAGGCGACGCCGGCCTTCCAGTCGCTCGTGTCGGGCGACGGGCGGCCCGCGTTTCCCATCGAGCTCGAGCCCTTTCAGTGCACGCGGTTCGAGATGGCGGACTTCGCACGCCGCGCCCGCGACATCGGCGTGAGCTACATCGGCGTCTGCTGCGGCGGCGCGCCCCACCACGTCCGGGCCATGGCCGAGGCGCTCGGCCGCGAGACGCCGGCAAGCCGCTACTCGCCCGCGATGGAGCTCCATCCCGTCCTCGGGACCGCGCGCGGCGAGGGTGCGCGCGAGGTCAGGGACGGATGGGCCGGAGCGACGTGACGGCCGCTCCCGGCCGGTCTCAGCTCACCGGCTGGAGAGGCAGCGGACGGCGCCCTGGCGCGGGGTGAGGTCGCCGTTCGCGACCTTGTAGGCAAGGGTGTCCAGGTAGTCGCCCTTGCCGTCGCGCGTGCGGACGGCGGCCTGGCCCGGCGTGACGCCGAGCTCCGTCAGCGCGCGGGCGGCCTCGGGGTCGAAGCAGCGCGCCTCCAGCCATCGCGCCGTCGTCTCGTCGTCGAAGCCGAACTGCGTCCACGCCGCGGCGGCGGCCTCCACGCCGGCGCCGCGGTCGGCGAGCTCCTCGTAGCGTCTGATGGTCTCGGCGCCGGTGGTGGGCGCGGGCTCGTATTCCCTCATGGCGCGCTCAGTATCCCGCCCGGAGCGCCGAGCGGGCGGCCCAGTAGCCCGACATCCCGTGCACGCCTCCGCCGGGCGGCGTGGCCGCCGAACACAACAAGACTCCCGGTAGCGGCGTCGAGTACGGGTCCACGCGCGCGACCGGCCGCGTGAACAGCTGGCGCACGTCCTGCAGCCCGCCGTTGATGTCGCCGCCCACGTAGTTGGGGTTGCGCCGCTCGAGCTCCGCGCTGTCCATCGCCGAGCGCGCGGCGACGAGCCGCGAGAAGCCGGGCGCGAAGCGCTCGACCTGCGCCTCGATCGCCGCGGTCATGTCGCGGGTGGAGCCGTTGGGGACGTGGCAGTAGGCCCAGGCGGTGTGCTTGCCGTCCGGGGCACGCGTGGCGTCGAAGCGGCTGGCCTGCACGAGCAGCACGAAGGGGCGCTCGGGATGCTTGCCACGGGCAACCGCGTCCTCGCTCGCCTCGAGCTCGTCGAGCGTGCCTCCGAGATGGACGGTCCCCGCGCGGCCGGCCTCGGAGGCGGTCCACGGAATCGGTCCGTCGAGCGCCCAGTCGAGCTTGAACGCCCCGGGGCCGTAGCGGTAGCCGGCGAGCCGGCGCCGGTAGCCGCGCGGGAGCCGCGCGGCGGCCAGGGCGATCAGCTGGCGCGGGGTCACGTCCAGGAGCACGGCCCCGCGGCCGACCGCCAGCTCGTCGAGCGTCGTCACGCGGTGTCCCAGCTCGACGGTGCCGCCGAGCGAGACCAGGTGGGAGGCCAGCGCGTCGGCCAGCCGCTGCGAGCCGCCGCGCGCCACCGGCCACCCGACGGCATGGCCGCACACGGCGAGCACGAGGCCGACGGCGGCGCTCACCGGCGCCTGGAGCGACAGCATCGAGTGGGCGGCGCAGCCGGCCAGGAGCGCCCGCGCACGCTCGCCCTCGAACCGCGAGCGCACGAGCCCGGCGGCCGAGCGCAGCGCGCCCGCGGCGAAGCGCGCGAGCACGAGCGGATGGCGTGGCGGGCGCAGGGGGTCGAGCACCGCGCCCAGGAGAGCCTCGGCCTGGCGCACCAGCGGCTCGAGCATGCGCCGGTAGGTCGCCTCGTCGGGCCCGAGCTGCGCCGCCGTCGCGCGCACCGAGCGCTCCAGCATCACCGCGGTGCCGTCGTCGAGCGGATGCGCGAGCGGCGCCGCGGGATGCGCGAAGGCAAGGCCGTGCTCGGCCAGCGGGAGCGTGCGGAGAAACGGCGAGGCGAGCGCGAGCACGTGGATGGTCGAGCACGTGTCGTGCACGAAGCCCGGCAGCGTCAGCGCCGCGGAGCGGCATCCACCGCCGAGCGTCTGCTCGCCCTCGAGCACCGTGACGCGCCGCCCCGCTCGGGCCAGCGCGATGGCGGCGGCCAGGCCGTTGGGCCCGGACCCGACGACGACGGCGGGCGCAGCCAGCCGCGCCACCTCAGCGCCGGCAGTCGCCGAGTGCCTGGTCGAGGATCTCCAGGCCGAGGTCGATCTCCTCGGCGGCGATGGTGAGCGGCGGGGCGATGCGCAGGACGCTGCCCAGCCCGGCGAACTTGATGATGTTGACGTTGAGGCCGAGCTCGAGGCAGCGCTCGGTGACCGCGCTTCCGTACCGCGTGTCCGGCGCGCGGGTCTCGCGGTCGCCGACGAGGTCGACGCCGAGCATGAGGCCGACGCCGCGGACGTCGCCGATCGGCTCGTGGCGCTGCTGGAGCGCTTCGAGCCCGGCCCGCAGGCGGGCGCCCATGGCGACGGCGCGGCTCGTGAGGTCCTCGGCCACGACGGTCCGCAGCACGGCGCGCCCGACGGCCGCCGGAAGCGGGTCGGAGACGTGCGAGGTGACGTGGAGGAAGCCCTTGTCGAACGCGTCCTGCTCGATCGCGTCGGTCGTGATCGTGGCCGACAGCGGCAGCCCGCCACCCAGTGTCTTGGAGAGCGCGACGAAGTCGGGCACCACGTCATGCTGCTCGAAGGCGAACATGGTGCCGACGCGGCCGAGCGCGGTCTGCGCCTCGTCGACGACGAGCAGCATCCCGCGGTCCTCGCAGTGCTGCTTGAGCGCGGCCAGGTAGCCGTCGGGGAGCGGGACGATGCCGCCGGCGCTGAGGATCGGCTCGACGATGGCGGCGGCCGGCGCGCCGACCGACTGCGCGTCGGCGAGCGCCATCCCGGCGTGCAGGCAGGTGAGGTCGCAGCGGTCGACGCAGTGGGCGATCGGGCAGCGGTAGGGGTTCGGCGTCGGCAGGACCATGCTCCCGGGCAGCGCCGGCCCGTAGCCGCGCCGGCCCGCGCTGTAGGTGCTCGACGCCGCTCCCGCCGTCATGCCGTGCCAGGAGCCGGCGAAGGCGAGGACCTCGTGGCCGCCGGTGGTGAGCTTGGCCAGGCGCAGCGCCGCCTCGTTGGCCTCGCTGCCGGTGGAGAGGAAGACCGCGCGCGCCAGCGGCTCGGGGAGGACGGCCATCAGCTCGCGTGCCAGCTCGGTCACGTCGCGCGACAGGAAGCCGCTGAACAGGTGCACGACCCGCCCGCTGGCCTCGCGCACCGCCTCCAGGATGGCGGGATGGCCATGGCCGAGCGTCGCGCACATCTGCCCCGACGTGAAATCGAGGATGCGCCGCCCGTCCTCGGTCGTCAGCCAGCTCCCCTCGGCCCTCTCGACCAGCAGGTCCGAGAAGACGCCGCCGTACCGGATGAGGTGGTCGCGGCCGGAGCGAGCGGGGCGGCGAGCGGCCTCGCTGGGCGCGGCCCCCGGCGAGGTGGGCGCGCCCTGCGGCGGGGTGGGTGCGGCTTGCGATCGCGTGGGTGTGGCCATGGCCGACATGTCAGCACGTCGCGGCGGCCCGCGAAGCCCGCCTCACGACCGCCAGTCCACCACCAGCCGGCCGTCGCGCTCGGCCACCCGGGTGCCGAGCGCGGCGCAGTCGGACCGGAAGCGGCGGCGGATCAAGTCCGCCTCGTCACCGGCCGCCAATCGGGTGTGGCAGAACTCGAGCTTGAGCGGGATCGCCTCGAGTGACACCGGTCCCTGCCGGTCGAGGATGACGAGGAAGAGGAGGCTCAGGTCGTTGCGAAGCCTCGGGTCGACGGCGTAGTCGTCGACGAAGTCGCCGAGGTCGTAGAGGACGCCGGGCTGGGCGCCGTGGAACACGTGGGCCGAGTGCCCCGCCACGAGCGTCGCGCCCCGCTCGCGCAGCGCGGTCGCCGCCGCGCGCACGTAGGGCAGCGGCTCGGAGGTCATGTTCGGGCCCCAGTGCGGGGTGACCAGGACCGCGTCGACGTCCAGCCGGGCCATCGCGCCGGGCAGCCAGTCCAGGCCCCGCTGCATGTCGACGTAGGCGATGCCGGGGCTCGCCGGACCGGCCGCGAAGTCGGGCGGGTGGTCGCTGCACCCCAGCACGCCCAGCCGGAACCCGCCGGCCTCGAGCACGGCCGGCGCCCTGGCCTCGTCGCGCTGCCGGCCCGCGCCGACCCACGGGATCCCGGCGGCGCGCAGGTGCTCGAACGTGTCGAGCAGGCCCTCCGGACCGAAGTCCAGCGCATGGTTGTTGGCGAGCGTCACGCAGTCGACTCCCAGCCGGGTCAACGCCTCCGTGGCGGCGGGCGGCGCGCGAAAGAAGAACGGCTTGCGAGGGTCCGGCCACGGGGTGCCGCGGTCGGAGATGCAGCACTCGAGGTTGAGCACGAAGAGGTCCGCACCCTGCGTGATGGCGAGCACCTCGTCGGCGAAGAGCGCCTCCGCGCCAGTCGAGGCGACGGCGTGCGCCACATGCCGGCCGAGCATGGTGTCGCCGGCGAGGGCCAGCTTGGCGAGACTCACGACCGCAGAGGTTAGGCTTGCCGCGGTGCTGACCCTGCTCGCTCAACTCGCCGCGGCGGCGGGTGACGTCGAAGGCAACGCCGCCCGGCTGGCCGACAGCCTCGAGCGCCATCCGGAGGTCGACCTCGCCGTCTTCCCCGAGCTCTTCCTCTGCGGGTACGCCCTCGCGGACCTCGCCAGCGGCGCGCGGCCACTCGACGCGCCGGAGCTGGGAGTGGTGGCCGAGGCCGCGGCGCGTCATCGGACCGCGGTCGTCGTCGGCTTCGCCGAGGCGCATGCCGGCCGGGTCGCGAACTCCGCGGCCTGCATCGACGAGCGCGGCGAGCTCGTCGGCGTCTACCGCAAGGCCCAGCTCTTCGGCGGCGAGCGGCGTCACTTCGTGCCCGGCGAGGAGCTGCTGGTGGCACCGCTGGCCGGGCGCCGGGTGGGCGTCCTGATCTGCTTCGACGTCGAGTTCCCCGAGCTCGCCCGACAGCTGGCGCTCGCCGGCGCCGACCTGCTGGTCACGGTCTCGGCCAACATGGAGCCCTACTACGCCGACCACGAGCTCGCCACGCGGGCACGCGCGCTCGACAACCGCCTGCCGCACCTCTACGCCAACCTCGTCGGCGCCGCCGAAGGACTCGAGTTCGTCGGCGGCAGCCGCTCGATCGGACCCGATGGTGAGGTGCTGGCCGAGTCGGCGCATCGGCGCGAGGAGCTGCTCGTGGCGCCGGTGCCGCCGGCGGGGCGCCCCGCGGACGAGGTGGTCGACTACCTCGCGGCCGTTCCGCCGCCGCTCGCGGTGGTCGCAACCTACGAGCAGCCGGACCCCACGCACTAGCGCTCGTCCTATCGAGTCGGACAGCACGCGTCCGCCGACGCGATGCGACCGTATCTGTGCCAGAAGGGTCGTAAACCGTCAGCTTGCATTGCTTCAAGAGGCGAAGTGAGTTACGGTCGCGCCCAAGACCGCGTCATTTCGACGGTTCCAAGCGAACTCATGACCCGCGCCGACTCGCACAGCACTGGGCTGGACCGCGCCGAGATCAGCCCCGCGGAGTACCGCGGCCGGGCGCGGCGGCTGGCCGACGAGGCGACCGCCCGCGGACTGGAGGCCGTGCTGGTGTGGTCGAAGGGCGGCGGGACCGTCGACCGCTACGCCGACGTCCTCTACCTCACCAACCACTACACGCAGTTCCCGCACATTCCGGACCTGCCGCCCCACTGGGCGGGGCGCGCTCACGCTGCTTGCATCGTGACGCGCGAGGGCGAGACGATCCTCGTGTCCGACATCGCCGACTGGCGCCGCGATCTGGTGGTGGCCGACCGCGTGGTGGTCGACCTCGATCTGACGCGCGGCGTCGCCGCCGTCCTGGGCGAGCTCGCCCTGGACCGCACGCGGGTCGGCCTCGCCGCCGCCGAGACGATGGTCCTCGGCACCTGGCGGCTGCTGCGCTCGCGCCTGCCCGGCGTGGAGTGGGTGCCCGTGGACGACGTGCTCGAGCGCATGCGCGCGATCAAGAGCGACGCGGAGATCGGCGTCATCCGTGAGGCCGTCAAGGTCGGCGACGCGATCATGGGCGCGATGCTCGAGGCCTGCGTCCCGGGCGCCACCGAGGCCGACGTGGCCGCCGCCGGCTACCACGCGGGGATCGTCCGCGGCTGCGCGCCCTACGACCTTCCGGGCGCGTCGGGACCGAACGCCAACGCCTTCTCGCACGGCTCACTCCCGTCGTGGTCGCGGCGAACGCTCGAGCCCGGCGACCTCTACCACTCCGACATGTACGGCGCCTACCACGGCTACTACTACGACTACACGCGCTCGACCGTCGTCGGCGCCGAGCCGACGGACGACCAGCTGCGGGTGCTCGAGGGCGCGATCGGCGCGGTCGAGGCCGTCATCGACGCGCTCGAGCCCGGCGTCACCTTCGGCGACGCCTACGAGCGCGGCGCGGCCTACCTGCGCGACAACGGCTTCGACGCCGGCACGCCCGACGACGTCGTCTCGGGGCTCGGCCAGGCCTTCCCCTCCTTCGGCCACAGCCTGGGACTGGCGTGGGAGTCGCCGTGGATCGTGCCGGGCAACCCCGCGAGCGTCGCGCCCAACATGTACCTCGCCGTCGAGGCCGCGGTCGGTCTGCCCGGCGTCGGCGCCGCGGGCTTCGAGCAGGACGTCCTCATCACGGCCGGTGGCGTCGAGGTGCTGCCGGCCCTGACGGCGCGCTGGTGGGAGCGCTGATGGCCGAGGCGCCCTTTCCCCACAGCGAGTACGAGGAGCGCTGGCGCCGCGCCCAGGCCGCGGCGATCGAGCGCGAGCTCGACGGGCTGCTCGTGTGGTCGAAGGGCGGGGGGCCGGTGGACACCTGCGCGGACGTCCTCTACCTGGCCAACCACGTTTCGCCCTTTCCGCTGATCGCCGACATCCCCGGCCACTGGATCGGGCGTGCGCACGCCGCCGTGGTGCTGCCCAGCGAGGGCGAGCCGACCCTGGTCGTGGACCTGCCCGATTGGCGCCGCGACCTCGTGCCGGTCGAAGACGTGCGCTTCTCGCTCGACGTCCCGGGGGAGGTCGCGGCGGTGCTGGCGGAGCGCGGCCTCGCCGACGGCCGGCTCGGGCTCGTCGGCGGCAACGCGATGCTGGTGTCGCCGTACCGCCACCTGCTCAGCTCGGCGCCCGCCGCCGAGCTGGTCGAGGCCGACGATCTCGTCGAGGCGCTGCGCGCGGACAAGAGCCCGCGCGAGCTCGACCTCCTCCGCGCCGCGGCCGACGCCGGCAACGCGGTCGTGACGGCGATGATGGAGACGGCGCTGAAGCCGGGTTCGACCGAGGCCGAGGCGATCGCGGCCGGCTACGCGGTGGCCGTGGCGCGGGGCGTCGCCACCTACGACGCCGCCGTCGCCTCAGGGCCCAACAGCGACTTCTACTCCTACGGACGACTACCCTCGTGGACGACGCGCACGCTCGAGCAGGGCGACTTCTTCCATGTCGACACCTATGGTGCGCTCGACGGCTACCTCTACGACTTCGCGCGCTGCTGCGTCGTCGGCGGACGGCCCAGCGCCGACCAGCGGGAGGTGCTCGAGGCCGTGATCGACGCCGTCCATGCCGGCACCGCGCGGATCCGTCCGGGGGTGCGGGCCCGCGAGCTCTACGAGGCGGTGCACGGCGTGCTCGTGCGGCGCGGGATGACCGGGACGGCGGAGAACGGCGAGCTCGTCTCGGCCCTGGACGTGAGCTTCCCCGCCCACGGTCACTCGTTCGGGCTCGGATGGGAGCGGCCATGGCTCGTGCCCGACGAGGACACCGAGGTGCGGGCCGGGATGTGCTTCGGCATCGAAGCGATGGCCGGCCGGGCGGGGGTGGGCTCGGCCAAGTTCGAGCAGGACGTGATCGTGACCGCCGACGGGGCGGAGCTCCTCACGACGATCCCCACGCATTACTGGTAGGTACGAGCGACAGGAGATGGAGATGGTCGAGGGCGAGCTTCATCATCGGCAGACATCGGGCCTCGTCCGCGAGGGCAAGCCGTCGGACGCGATCTTCTTCAACTTCTTCGGCGGCACGCTGGGGCCGGTGATCGGCTGGACGCTGCTGTTCGGGATCGCGTTCTATCCCGGCTCGAACGTCCTGCTGAGCGTGGCGCTGGCCTTCCTGTTCTGCCTGGGCCTGAACGTCACCTACGCCTACTTCTCGGCGATCATGCCGCGCTCGGGCGGCGACTACGTCTTCATCAGCCGCACGTTCCACCCGTGGCTGGGGTTCGCCGCCAACGCCAGCTTCATGTTCTGGCTGACGTTCTACATCGGCACCGCCGGCGCCCTCATCGGTCAGCTCGGGCTCTCCACGGTCTTCCGCGAGCTCGGGCAGTGGACCGGGCACGCGAACTGGGCGACGTGGGGCGACTGGTTCTACACCGACTGGGGTCGCTTCCTCTCCGGGCTGGCGGTCATCGCCATCGTCGGCCCGCTGATCATCGTCAGTCGCCGCGGCCTGCGCACCTACTTCCGCTTCCAGAAGTACGTCTTCATGGTCTGCATCCTCACGCTGTTGCTGACCATCGTCGCCACGCTCCTCATGTCCCGGACGGGCTTCATCAGCGCCTTCAACGACTACGCGGCTTCGTTCTCCGGCAAGGCGGACACGCACGCCTTCATCCTCGAGAAGGGCGGGCCGCACGGAGGCTTCGACCTCGAGCAGACGCTGCTCGCGGTCACCTGGCCCTTCTACATGACGTCGTTCCTGCTCATGTCGGCCTACTGGGCCGGCGAGCACCGGACCGGGCTCCGGGCGCACCTGACGGGCATCGTCGGCGCCTACGTGCTCGCGTTCGTGCTGACCATGGTCTCCGTCGCGGTGAGCCTCCAGGCGTTCGGCGTCGACTTCCTCAACGCGCTCGGGCTGGCCGACCCGGCCAGCTACGGGATGGGCTTCACCCCGTACTACGTCGAGCTGGTGGGGGCGTGGACAGGACCGGTGCTGGCGATCATCATGGCGATTGGCCTCGGCGCCTGGCTGCTGCCCTACGTGCCGGCGCTCTCGATCATGGTGACGCGCAGCATGCTGGCCTGGTCCTTCGACGGCGTGATGCCGAAGTGGCTGGGCGACGTCGATCCCCGGACCAGCAACCCGGTCAACGCGACGCTCGTCACCTACGCCAGCGCGATCTTCCTGCTCGCGCTCTACGCCTTCACGCCGTGGTTCACGGTCGTGACGGCGCTGCTCGGCTTCGCGGTCACGTTCTTCATCACCTGCGTGGCGGGCATCGTCTTCCCGTACCGCCGGCGCGAGCTGTTCGAGGCCTCCCAGGGCGGGACGCGCTTCGCCGGCGTCCCGGTCCTGTCCATCGCGGGCGCGGCCGGCGCGCTGGGGATCGCGGCCATCGCCGTGATCCTCGTGCGCGACCCGAGCTCGGGCACGAACTGGCCGGCCAACAAGGGCCAGATCTACGGCATCGTCGCAGCGTTCGTGGCCGCCGCCCTCATCTACTTCGTCTCGACCGCGCTCCAGCGGCGCCGCGGCGTGGACATCGGCGTCGCCTACCGCGCGCTGCCGCGGGAGTAGGGATGCCGTTCGGCCGGCGCCGATCTCGCGAGAGCGGCAGGCGCCCACTCCGGCTGTTCTTCGCCACCGACCTGCACGCCTCGGACATCTGCTTCGGCAAGTTCCTCAGCGCCGCACGGGTGTACGAGGTCGATGCCCTCGTCCTCGGCGGCGACCTGACCGGCAAGTCGCTCGTCCCCCTCGTGCGCGACGGGTCGGGCTACCGCGAGGGGTTGGGCGACGGCGGGCGCCGGCTGGAGTGCGCGAGCGAGCTGCGCGACTACGAAGCGCAGGTGGCCGATCTGGGCTCCTACCCGGTGCGGGTCGAGCGCGACGAGGCCGAGGCGCTGGCCCGCGATCACAACGCGCTGGCCCGCACCCTGCGCCGCGAGGCCGCGGCGCGCGCGACGCAGTGGGCCGCGCTGGCCGAGGAGCGTCTGTCCGCCAGCGGCGTGCGCTGCTACCTGACCGGCGGCAACGACGACCCGCCCGAGGTGCTGGCCGCGCTCTCGGAGGCGGCCGGCGAGCGGATCGAGGTCTGCGACGGCCGGTCGGTCGAGATCACCGACGACACCGAGCTCGTCAGCGTCGGCTACAGCAACCCGACACCGTGGGACACGCCGCGCGAGGTGCCCGAGCCACGGCTGCGCGAGCTGATCGAGGCGGCCGTCGAGCAGGCCGACGACCCGCGCCGCGCCCTCTTCAACATCCACCCGCCGCCGCGCGACACCGGGCTCGGCCGCTGCCCCGAGCTCGACACCTCGACCGACCCTCCGCGACCGGTGCGGGTCTCGGGTGAGCTCGTCTACACCGACGCCGGCAGCTCGGCCGTGCGCGATAGCCTGCTCGCGCACCAGCCGCTCGTCGGCCTGCACGGACATATCCACGAGTCGCGCGCCGCGGCCAAGCTCGGCGCCACCGTCGTGCTGAATCCCGGAAGCACCTATCGCGAGGGAATCCTGCGGGGCGTGCTGGTCACGCTCCACGGCACGCGCGTCTCCTATCAGTTCACCTCCGGATGAGCGCGCAGGCCGCGTCGGCCGAGGCGCTGTGCCAAGCCGTCGCGGGGCGCCGCGACGAGCTCGCGGCGCTCGCCGCCCAGCTCGTCGCGCTCGACACGACGGCGCGGATGCCGGGCGATCCACCGCGCCGCGAGGCGGACTTCCAGGCGCTGCTGGCCGAGCGCCTGCGCCGCGCCGGGGCGAGCGTCGACGTCTGGGAGCCCGCGCCGGGCGACGTCGCGCCGTGGGCGCGGCAGATCGGCACCGACAGGCTGTCCTTCGACGGGCGTCCGCAGCTGCTGGCCCGCTGGCGCGGCGAAGAGGGCGGTCGCAGCCTCATCCTCAACGGCCACATCGACGCGGTGTCGGCCGAGCCCCGGGAGCGGTGGTCGGTCGACCCGTTCGCCGGTGAGATCGTCGACGGCAGGCTCGTCGGGCGCGGGGCCGTCGACATGAAGGGCGGGATCGCGGCAATGGTGATCGCTGCCGAGACGGTGGTCGCCGAGGTGGGTCGCCTGCCCGGCGACCTGCTCGTCAACACGGTGACCGACGAGGAGTCGTCGGGCGCGGGCGCGCTGGCCTGCATCGCGGCCGGCGTGTCGGCCGACGCGGTCATCGTGCCCGAGCCCACCGGCTTCGACGTCTGGGTCGCCTGCCGCGGCTCGCTCACCCCGACCTTCCATGTCAGCGGACGGTCCGCGCATGCGGAGCTGCCACAGCCGCCGTGGGAGGATGGCGGTGCCGTGAACGCGATCGAGAAGCTGGGGGTGGTGCTCGACGCAGTGCAGCGCTTGCGCGACGAATGGCGCGAGCGCGATGACCAGCGGCATGCGTACCTCGCGCCAGGCACGATCGTGCCGGTGCTGGTCAAGGGCGGCGAGTGGTTCGTCAGCTACCCCGCGCAGGCGGAGCTGACCTGCGAGCTCATGTACCTGCCCACCGCGGTGGACGAGCACGGCGAGGGCCGGCGCGTCGAGCGCGAGGTGACGGAATGGATCGAGCAGGCCGTCGAGCGAGCGGACGACGAGTGGCTGCGGCGTCATCCCCCGACCATCGACTGGGGCTCGGACATCCCGCCGGCCGAGATCGACCCCGAGCACCCGCTGGCGCGCGCGATGACCGCGGCGGCGCTCCAGGCCGGCCTTCCGAGCCGGGTCGGCGGCTTCGACTCGTGGTACGACGGCGCCTCGTTCATCCGCGCCAAGGGCGTTCCCGCGGTCGCCTTCGGCCCGCCCGAGACGGCAAGCGCGCACGCCATCGACGAGAGCGTGGCGATCGACGACCTCGTGCGCTGCGCTCAGGCCCTTGCGCTGGCCGCCGCCAGGTGGTGCAGACCGGCGTGAAGCACGACGCCGACGTGTCGGTGCGCGAGCTCTCGCCGGGCGAGCGCAAGGCCGTGGCTCTGCTGCAGGACGATGGTCGCACCAGCTTTGCCCACATGAGCAAGGTCCTGGAGGTTCCGGAGCCGACGCTGCGTCGCATGGTCCGCCGGCTGATCGGCGAACGCGTCATCGCGATCACGGCCGTCGCCAACCCGCGCCTGCTCGGACTCAACGCGATGGCGTGGATGGCGGTGCGCGCCGACTGGTCACAGACCCAGGGCCTGCCCGCCCGGATGCTCGAGATCAGCGGCGTGGACTACGTGGCGACCACCACCGGCAGCTTCCAGCTCTTCGCGGAGATCGGCGCGCGCGACACCATCGACCTGATGCAGCGGATCGAGCTCATGCGCGCGCTGCCCGGCGTGCGCTCCACCGAGACGTTCGTCTACCTCGACCTCTTCCACCAGGAGTTCCGCTGGGTGGGGCCGGGACTGAGCACGCCGGCGGCACGGCGCGGCGTCGGTGGCACCCGGCCCGTGGGCGAGCTGGAGCAGAAGCTCATCCTCGAGCTGCGCCGCGACGGGCGCAAGTCGTTTCGCAAGATCGCCCAGGACCTGTCGGTCTCCGAGCGTCAGGTGCGGCGGGCCTACGCCGGCCTGACCGATTCCGGCGCGGCGCGCGTGATCGCCGTCCTCAACCCCGCGCGGATGGGGCTCAAGTCGATGGCCCTGCTCGGCATGCGGGTGAGCCCATCGGTGTCGGTGCAGCGACTCGCCGCGGCGCTGGCGGACGAGCCGCGCGTCGACTACCTGGTCATCTGCACGGGGCGCTTCGACGTGCTCGCCGAAGTGGCCTGCACCGGCCCCGAGGAGCTGGCGAGCGTGGTCGAGGATCGGCTCGGCGCGATCGACGGCGTCCAGGACATCGAGGTCTTCTCCTACCTGCGCCTGCAGTACCGCGACGAGAGCGTGTGGAGCGCCGGCCGGGTGTCGGCCCTCGAACGCGACGGTGGCAGCGTCGCGTGAGGAGCCTGTGGCTGCGCGAGGCGCTGGGCGGCGAGCCCGAGCGGCAACCGCTCGAGGGCGACCGGCGCCTGGACGTGTGCATCGTCGGCGGCGGCTTCACCGGGCTGTGGACGGCGCTGCGGCTCAAGGAGCTCGAGCCCGCCCTCGACGTGGGGATCGTGGAGGCCGATGTCTGCGGTGGCGGCGCCAGCGGGCGCAACGGCGGCTTCGTGCTCAGCTGGTGGGCCAAGTTCGCGACGCTTCAGAAGCTCTGCGGGGTCGAGGAGGCGCTGCGGCTGGCGCGCGCTTCGGCCAGCGCGGTCGACGAGATCGGCGCGGTGTGCGAGCGCGAGGGCATCGACGCGCACTACCGCCGTGACGGCTGGCTGTGGACGGCCACGAGCGCGGCGCAGATGGGGGCGTGGGAGTCGACCGTGACCGCCGTGCGCCGCCACGGCGAGGAGCCGTTCGTCGCGCTGGAGCCGGGCGAGGCCGCGGAGCGGGCGGGGGCGGCGACGCACCTTGGCGGCGTGTTCGAGCCGACCGCGGCCAGCGTCCAGCCCGCCCTGCTGGCCCGCGGGCTGCGCCGCGCCGCACTGGATCGCGGCGTGCAGATCTTCGAGGGCACGCCGATGCTCGGACTGACGCGCTCGGCGCCGCCGCGGGTGCGAACGCCCGGTGGCACGATCACCGCCGACCGCGTGGTGCTCGCCCTCAACGCGTGGGCGGCCCGGCTGCGCGAGCTGCGCCGCCGGCTCGTGGTCATTGCCAGCGACATGGTCGCCACCGCGCCGGCGCCCGAGCGCATCGCCGAGCTCGGCTGGGGCGGGCTGTGCATCTCGGACTCGCGGATGCTCGTCAACTACTTCCGCGCCACGCGCGACGGGCGGGTGGCGTGGGGGAAGGCCGGCGGCACGCTGGCCTTCGCCGGGCGCGTGGGGCGGTCCTTCCAGGGGACCTCGCCGCGGGCGGCCGCCGTCGCCGCGAGCATGCGCCGCCTCTACCCCCAGCTCGCCGACGTGGAGGTGGACGCGAGCTGGACCGGCCCCATCGACCGCTCCACCTCGGGCCTGCCCTTCTTCGCCCGGCTCGGCGAGCGGCCCGACCTGCTGGTCGGCGCCGGGTACTCGGGCAACGGCGTGGGCCCGAGCCTGCTCGGCGGCCGGATCCTGGCTTCGCTCACGCTCGGGCTGGACGACGAATGGGCGTCCTCGGGCCTCGTCGGCCTGCCGGCCGGCGGCTTCCCTCCCGAGCCCGCCCGCTACGTCGGCGGCCTCGCCGTGCGCGCCGCGGTGGAGCGCAAGGAGGCCGCCGAGGACGCGGGCCGCGCGCCGGCCCGCCGCGACCGCGCGCTCGCCGGCCTCGCCCCGGCCGGCCTGGTGCCGACCAACGCCGACGCCTAGCCGTGTACCGACTCGGCTGGTGTGCGCCTAGTGCAGCGCGATCGTGGTACTGACCGCCAGCGCTGGGCGGTGTGGGGCCAGGACGCGAGCTGAGATCCTCACCCGCACCGGCCTGCTGCTGCGAAGCAGACGCACGCCCGCGACGGTGGCATGCAGACGCAGGTGCGCGCGCCCGCGGCGGGCGCGCGCGCTGCCTCGAGCGAGCGTCACGTGGGGCGCCCGCGCGCGCGTCAGCGTCACGGTCAAGCGGTCGCCCGCGGGAAGGAGGACCTGCACCGTCAAGCGGCTGTGGCGCAAGGCACGCCGGCCTCGCCGGGTCGCGAGGCTGCGCCGCAGGGACGAGAGTGCGGCGCGGAGGCGCGCCCGGAGCGAGGCCCTATCCGTCGCGGCCGTGGCCGGCGCTGCGCCGAGCGTGTCCGGATCGGCGGGTGCGCCGCCGGGCCCGTCGCCGAGAAGCCGCAGCGCGGCGAGGTACAGATGGCCGTGGCTGTCGCCGGCGTCGCCGATCGCGACGATCCGGCCGTCCGGCTGGAGCACGAGCGCTCCGATGTCGGCGAAGTCGAACGGGCCCAGCGACGTGAAGACGAAGCCGCCGCCGAAACTCGCGTCGAGGGAGCCGCCGGGCAGGTAGCGGGCGATCGCGAACCGCCGGTTGCTCGCTTCGACCTGCTCGCCGCCGCCGAGGACGATCTTGCCGTTGGCCTGGAGGGCCGCGGGGCCGCAGGTCAACGGTCCCGATGCTCCGGTGCGGACCACGCCGCCGCTCCCGAACGTCGGATCGGGGCGTCCCGACGCGTCAAGCCGCAGGAGCTCGAATTGATACTCCCACTGCCCGGTGAGGACGACCTTGCCATCGGGCTGCGGGAGGACGTGCATGAAGCCACGCGAGGTGTCCATCGGAATCGCGGTAGCGGCGACGCCGCCGTCGCCGAACGAGGCGTCCGGCCTGCCGTCAGCGAGATAGCGGGCAGCCGTGAAGGTCGGATTGCCCGCCGCATCGCGGCCGGACCCGCCAAGCAGGAGCGTCCCGCGTGGTCCACGCGCCATCGTGTCGCAGAGTCCGGCGGGGCCGCGAACGAGCCCGCCGGAGCCGAAGCTCGGATCGAGACGGCCGTTGGAGTCGAAGCGCGCGAGCGCGAGCGCGCCGCGGCCCTGGGTGTCGTTACCGGCACCGCATGCGACGATCCGCCCGCCGGGCGCGGGCGCCAGCGCCGCGACGATCGAGTCGCGCTCGTCGGCGCTGAGCGACATCACCACCACGCCGCCGGACCCGAAGCCGGGGTCGGGCCTGCCATCCGCGAGGAACCGGGCCAGCGCGAAGTGCGCCCAGGGATCGTTGTCCCATACAGGGTCGATCTCGCCGCCGACGACGATGCCCCCGTCGTCCTGGACGAGGACCGATGTCGAGCGGAAGAACGCCTGCGGAGCCGGAACCGGGGCGGTCGCGGTGCCGTTGGCTCCGAAGCTGGCGTCGAGCGCTCCGCTGTGTGTCAGCTTCGTGACCGAGAACGCGTCCCCGACCACCACGATCCCCCCGTCGGGAGTCACCGCGGCGCCCCGAACGGTCTGGTACGCGGCGTCCGTGAGGGCCACCCCGCCCTGTCCGAAGCTTGGGTCCGGATCGTTGGGCGCCGCGGTCGCGGCGGGCACGACGACCGCCCACGCCCCGACCAGGCCTACGATAAGACGCCGCTTCACCGCAATGCTCTGGATACCCGACGAAGGCGCCGGGCAGCCATACACGGGCGCAGTCTCTTGCAGGCCCGTCTATGGCCGCACGGTGAATTTGCATGGTCATCCTGGGCGCGGAACCTGGCTTCGGTGTAGGTTTGGCCCGGCGCTCCGGAGCTTGGCTCACCGGTGTCCGCCGGCAACCCGCTCGTTGGAGGTTTCGGTATGCGAGGCACAGGTGGAAGCCGTTCGGGAGTCCTGCAGTGGGTCATAGTCCTCGTGGTCGGCGTGCTCGACGTCACCGTCGTCCTTGGCCTGAACCTGATCCCGCGGCTGAACGCCGGGCAGAATGTCCTCGACGCGGCCCGGCCGGCGTTCGCGCCTGAACGTGTCACCGGTGCCAGAGCCGGCATCAACCTGATCTCCAAGAACGTCGACACCGCGGATCCGATCGTCACCGCCGACGGTGGCGCGGCGGCCGAGGTGCCCAAGCTCGTCGGGTTCGTGTCCGACAAGACGGGGCTCTCGCAGGCGGCCGTCGTCGGGGCGCTGCAGAAGAACTTCCCGCACACGCTGGCGCTGCTGCAGACGATCCCGCTCTCCTCGGTGACCTCCGAGCTGCCCAAGCTCCTCACCTTCCTGGAGGGGGCGCTCAAGATCTCGCAGGCGGACCTCCTCGCCGCGCTGAAGCAGAACTTCCCGCACCTCGCGCAGGCGATCGTCAACCTGCCGACGGTCACCAACGGGTGGAGCAGCATCCAGGGGATCGACGGGCTCACGCGCTTCGACGGCACGCCGGTGAAGAGCGTGCCGGACCTGAGGACGTACTTCGGCTCCGACCTGATCCCCGTCATCGAGACCCAGCGCAAGAACTTCGAGAGCCTCGACGGGACCTCGACCGTCAACTGGATCGCGCCGCTGCTGCTCATCGTCGGGTTCGTCGTGATCGCCTTCGCGGTGCTGATGATCGCGCTCAACCTGCGGGGGCCGCTGCCGCGCGGGCCGGCCATGGCGGCGGCGTCCGTCGTCCCGGTCGTCGGCATCGGGGTGGTGGCACTCGTGCTCGTGATCTCGCTCGTCCCGCGCGTGAGCAACGGGCAGAAGCTGCTCGACGCCCTGCGTCCGACCACGCCCCTCGAGCGGGTCCACGGCGACCGCGCCGGGATCACGATGGTCTCGGCGATCGCCGACACCGAGGACCCGATCATGACCGAGCAGGGTGGCGCGGCGGCCGAGGTGCCCAAGCTGGTCGGGTTCGTGTCGGAGAAGACGGGCCTCTCGCAGGCCGCGGTGATCGGGGCGCTCAAGAAGAACTTCCCGCACACGCTGGCGCTGTTGCAGGCGATCCCGCTCTCGTCGGTCACGTCCGAGATACCGGGTCTCCTGACCTTCCTGGAGAAGGCGCTCAAGGTCAGTCAGGCGCAGCTGATGGCCGCGCTCGGCGACAACTTCCCGCGCCTCGCGCAGGCGATCACCAACCTGCCGGCGGTGACGAACGGGTGGAACGACGTGCCGGGCGCCAACGGCATGACGCGCTTCGACGGCTCGCCCGTCAAGAGCGTCCCGGACGTGCGCAGCTACTTCAGCGCCGACGTCATCCCCGTCCTGGAGAAGCAGCGAGACAACTACAACAAGCTGATGGAGACGTCGAAGATCAACTTCATCGGGCCTCTGGTGCTGATCGTCGGCCTCATCGTCATCGTCTACGGGCTGTTGATGCTGTTCCTGGCCTCGCGCCTCGAGCCGCGTCCCCGCGCGATGGCGACCCCCGCGCCGAGCCCGGCGACGTAGCCGTATCGGGCGGCGGCCGAACGTGGCGGCGCCCGACGACGTTCACTCGGCCTTCGCCCAGGCGGCGGCCGAGGACGGGATCGCGCTCGGGCCGCAGTCGTTCGACTGGCTGTGCGAGCAGGGCCATGTCGGGCTCGAGCGCGTCGCGAAGGCCCGTCGCGATCCGGCCCTCGTCGGGCCGGTGACCGCGGCGCTCGAGCGGCTCGGCGCGATCTACGCCCGCCTCGACGGCGACCTCTCGGTCCTGTACGCGTCGCGCGAGAACCTGCTGCTTCCGGTCGAGCTGGTCCACGAGCCCACGGGAACGCTGATCGAGGTCGACGAGCCCGCGCACTTCACCTCCTTCCGTCTCGCCGCGCTCGAGCTCTATCCCTCCGATGCCGCCCTGGGGTTCAGCGTCGACGAGCACGAGGAGCTGTGCCGCGCGTGGTGCGCGAGGACCGACCGCCTCGCGGGCGGGCTGCCCGCCAAGGGCTTCGGGTTCGGCGGCATCCCGCGCGAGCGCGCCTACCACGACGCCCTGCGCGACCTCGCCACCCCGGCCATGGGCCATCCGCCCGTCGTCCGCATCGCGGTCCTCGACGGCGACGGCGCCGCCGCCTATCGCCGCCACCGCGCGGCGCTGCTCGAGCTGCTGGGCCCCTGAGTCAGCGGGCGGGCGCCTCGGGCTCTTCGGTCACCGCCACGTTGACCGTCGAGCAGCGTCCGCAGCGGACGCGGACCTTCTTCGTCATCTGCACGGCGTGCATCCCCGCGGCGAGGACGTTGCCGCACTCGACGCACACGTAGTCGTCGGGGCCGTTGCCGTGGAAGACGGGCCTGTCGGCGTCGTCCTGGAGGGCGGTCCCGCCGTCGAACGGCACCTCGCCCTCGCGGATCTGTCGCATCGTGATGGTGGCCATCAGGGGTGGCGGCGGCGGCCGCCCGCGCTCACATCGTGGCCAGCTTACCGGTGAAGTCGGTGATCAGCGCGTCGAGCACGCCGCCGACGACGCCCTCGCCCATCGACGCCGCCTTGCCCGTGATCTGGGCCTTGGTGTGGATCGTGCCTCCGCCGTCGTTGAGCTCGAAGACGACGTTGGCGTTGGCGTGTCCCTGCCCGCCGGCCTCCTTGGACTTGACGCTGAGCACCGCGCGATGGGCCGCCTCGTCCTGCTCGACGATGTCCACCGTGCCGGTGAAGGTCAGCGACATCGCTCCCATCTTGACGACAATCTCCGCCTTGACGGAGTCCGGCCCGGTGCGCTCGAGCACCCTGCCCCCCTCGACGCACCGCACGAGGCGCTCGAGGTCGAGGATCGCCGCGTAGCTCTCGTCGATCGGCTTCGCGGTGGAGAAGGAATGATCCAGCTCAACGGCCATGCACGGTCTCCTTTTGGTGAAAAAATCCTTTTGCCGTTCACTGGCAGGTCATTGACGAAATGCTCAGTGCGATGTGACTGTGTTTTATGTCACACAACATCATATAGTCTACGCTCATGGCGATCCAGGTAGGCACGCACAAGCTCGGCCCCGAGAACGGCACGCTTTCGGTGAGGACCAGTCGCACCGGTGCCGCAGCGAAGGCGGGACATGACCTTCTGATCCACGTCACGGCTTGGGAGGCCACGCTCGAGGTAGGTGAGGACGCCGCGCCGACGAGCATGGCGCTCGACGCAGACGCCACGTCGTTGCGCGTGCGAGAGGGCACGGGCGGCATGCAGAGCCTCGACGACGACGACAAGGCCAACATCCAGAAGACGATCGACGACGACGTCCTCAAGCGCAGGGGCATCCAGTTCCGCTCGACCGGCGTGGAGCCGGCCGGCGACGGAACGATCGGCGTGCAGGGCGAGCTGACGCTGGGGGACAAGACCGGCCCGGTGGCGTTCGACCTCGCGGTCGGCGACGACGGCAGCCTCAGCGGCAGCGCCGTCGTCAAGCAGACCGACTGGGGGATCAAGCCCTACTCGGCGCTCTTCGGCGCCCTCAAGGTCGCCGACGAGGTGCAGGTGGCGATCGACGCCAAGCTGCCGTCGAGCTGAGCGCGATCCGCTGATCACCCCGTGTAGACGGTCTGCGCGTCGAGCCCGCCCTCGACACCCGGAGGCAGGGCGCCGCTTCCGTGGGCGTAGAGCGCGACGTCCTCGACGGTCTTTCGCTGCGTCGGGTCGCTGCCGTCGCCGCCGACCCACGCCCCGTTGCGCCACTCGAGGCTCTCCGGCGCGGTCTCGAGCGCCATCCCGGCGAGGAGCTGGCCCTTCTCGCGGATCTTCCCGGTCGCGCTGACGATCGCGGCCGGCGCGCCGTCGGATGGGGTGGTGTTGTAGCTGTGACCGACGCCGTACCGGTCGGTGTCGGCGGGCACGACCTTCACGTCGAGCGGCGGGACGCCGAGCTCGTCGGCGACGAGCTGCGCGTACTCGGCCTCTCGGCCGTCGGACTCCGTGGTCAGGCTGAGCACCATCTTGCCCGTGGGGTGCACGCGCAGAAAGACCGCTCGGTAAGCCTCGTTAGCCATGGCTGGATCTCCTCCTGGTGGGTGGTCGCTCGATCATCGGTTGCCCTCGGGCGCGGCGGACGAGCTCTCGCTCGCGAGGCGCTGGCGCTCCTGGTGGGCGGTCAGCGCGTTGTGCTCCTCCAAGTCGCAGAAGGACGGCTGCGGCCCGCCAAGCTGGTGCGGAGGCACCGCGGGCCGCTCGCATCCCGGATAGATGCACGTCTTGGGCGGGGTGGCGTTCATCTTCGGTCCTCACTCATCCTCGTCGGTGACCCAGCCCGGGGTGGTGTGGCCCCGGCTCGGCCGGGGGCCGCTGGGCATGGCCACCGAGCTCCCGGGAACGGGTGTGGCGCTGGCCCACGGCTCGCGGTCATCGCCCTCGCCGGCGGGCGACGACTTCCAGCGCGCGGCCGCGGAGCCGCGCTCCCACGCGTCGGCCGCGATCGCCTCCGCCACCTCGTCGAGGGCCTTGAAGCTGTGACCGCTCACCAGCGCGTCGCAATGCGGCAACGCGGCGACCATGCCGCCCGCCTGGACCGAGAAGGCCCCGGCGCCGGCGCGCGGGTTGACCCACACGATGCGGTGGGCCAGCCGCGCGAGACGCTCCATCTCGCGGCCCACGAGCTTGGGGTCGCCGCGCTCCCAGCCGTCGGAGAGGATCACGACCACGGCGCCGCGGGCCATGCCGCGACGCCCGTGGCGGTCGTTGAACGTCCGCAGCGCGTCGCCGATCCGCGTGCCGCTCGACCAGTCGGGCGCCGCGGCGGCCGCGCGCTGGATCGCGCGCTCGGGGTGGCGCGAGGACAGCGCGCGGGTCAGGCGGGTCAGCCGCGTGGCGAAGACGAAGGCCTCGGCGTCGGGACCGCTGCGCGCGGCACTGGTGAGGAACTGCAGGTAGGCCCGCGCGTAGGGCTCCATCGAGCCGGAGATGTCGCACAGCATGACCAGCCGGCGGCGCGCGATGCGCCGGCGCCGGCGCGCCAGGCGGATCGGGTCGCCCCCCGTGCGCAGGCTGGCGCGCAGGGTGCGGCGCAGGTCGACGTGCTCGCCGTGGCGGCCCTTCTCGTAGCGGCGCGTGCGCCGCTTCGGGGTGGCGAGCTCCAGGCGCGACATCAGCTTGTAGAGCTGCGCCAGCTCGCTCGGCTCGAGCGCATCGAAGCTCTTGCTCGAGAGCTGCTCCTCATCGGTGGCCATGGCCACCGGCACCTCGACCTCGGTGGCGTCCTCGTCCTCGTCGTTCTCGCCGGGCGGAGAGGCCGAGAGATCGCCGCGCGCCTGCTGCTCGCGCGACGACGGCGACGAGGCCTTGTGCTCCGAGCGCGGCCGGTCGTCCGGCGGGGCCGCGACCGTCCGGGCGTCCTCGGGCACGAAGTCCTCGCCGTCCGCGCGGCCGCCGAACACCGCCGCGAACACGGCGTCGAAGGCGTTGAGCTGGGCCTCGTCGGAGACGAGCACGGCGCGCGCGGTCCAGTACAGGCGCCGGCGCGAGATCGGGCGGACGAGGCTCAGCGCGCGAGCGAAGTCGGCGGAGCGCGCGGGCGTGATCGGCACGCCGGCGTCGTGCAGCCGCCGGCTCAGCGCGCCGACGAGCTCCGGCAGGTCGAGGTGGATGGTCTCGACCCCGAACACCCCGTTGGAGGGCCGCGCCTCACTCACCGCTGCGCACGAGCTGCTCGAGGCCGGCCGCGCGGATCACCTCCTGGTCCTCGCTGTACTTGAGCACCGTCCCGAGGGTGCGATCGAGGGCCGCGGCATCGAGCTGCTCGACCCCGAGCACGCTGAGCGCCGCCAGCCAGTCGATCGCCTCGGCGATCCCGGGCGGCTTCTGCACATCGCTGTCGCGCATGCGCGAGACCGCGTTGGCCACCTGCACGGCGAGCGTCTCCGACGCGCCCTTCACACGCCGGCGGACGATCTCCACCTCGCGCTGGGGCGTCGGATAGGGGATCTTGTGGTAGATGCAGCGCCGCTTGACGGCGTCGTGCAGGTCGCGCGTGCGGTTGGAGGTGAGGACGATGATCGGCGGGTGCGTGGCGCGGATCGTGCCGATCTCGGGGATCGTCACGCTGGCCTCGGCGAGCAGTTCAAGCAGGAACGCCTCGAAGTCGTCGTCGGCGCGATCGATCTCGTCGATCAGCAGCACCGCGGGGCGCGGGCCGGGGTGCTCGAGCGCGCGCAGGAGCGGTCGGCGGATCAGGTAGTCCGGCCCGAAGAGCTCCTCCTCGGCCAGCGGCGTGTCCCGGGAGTCGGCCAGACGGATGCTCAAAAGCTGGCGTGGATAGTTCCACTCGTAGAGCGCCTCGGCCGCGTCGATCCCCTCGTAGCACTGCAGGCGCACCAGGGGCGTGTCGAGCACGACGGCCAGCGACTTGGCGGCCTCGGTCTTGCCCACGCCCGCCTCGCCCTCGAGGAGCAGCGGCTGCGGCAGGCGCAGGCTGAGGAACATCGACGTGGCCAGGCCCTCGTCGACGAGGTAGTCGACGTCGGCCAGCCGCCGCGCCAGCGTCTCCACGTCGGGCACGAGCCGGCGGATCTCACCAGCCGCCTCGCCCGTGACGTCGGGCGGCGTCATGAGACCCGCGTCGTGATCATTGCGGTGGTTCGGGGCGCCCCTGCATCGCGGCCCACACCCGTGCCGGCGTGCAGGGCATGTCGATGTGGTCGACGCCGTGCGTCTCGTGCAGCGCGTCGATGACGGCGTTGACGACGGCCGGAGGCGAGCCCACGTTGGGCGACTCGCCGACACCCTTGGCCCCGAGCGGGTGGTGCGGGCACGGGGTGACCGTCTCGCCCAGCTCGAAGTCGGGGCACTCCAGCGCGGTCGGGATGAGGTAGTCCATGAACGACGAGTTCAGGCAGTTGCCCTCCTCGTCGAAGGTGATGACCTCCATGAGCGCGATGCCGATGCCCTCGGCGAGCCCGCCGTGGATCTGGCCGTCGACGACCATCGGGTTGATGCGCACGCCGCAGTCATCGACCGCAATGAAGCGGCGGACCGTGACGTGGGCCGTCTCGGGGTCGATGTCGACGACGGCGATGTAGGCGCCGTAGGGGTAGGTGAGGTTCGGCGGGTCGTAGATGACCTGGGCGTCGAGGCCGCCCTCCATGCCCTCGGGCATGGGCTCGCCGCTGTAGGCGCGCGCGGCGATCTCCTCGATCATCGCGCCCTTGCCGGGGTCGCCCTTGACGTACCAGCGGCCCTTCTCCCACGCCAGGTCCTCGGGCCTGGTCTCGAGCATCGTCGCCGCGATGAGGCGCGCCTTGTCGCGCACCTTGCGCGACACGACCGCGACGGCGGCGCCGGACACGGGCGTCGAGCGGCTGCCGTACGTCCCCAGGCCGTAGGGCGACTTGTCGGTGTCGCCGTGGCGGACCTCGACGTCCTCCGGCGGGATGCCGAGCTCCTCGGCCACGATCTGCGCGAACGTCGTCTCGTGGCCCTGGCCCTGCGGCTGGGCGCTGATGCTGACCACGGCCTTGCCCGAGCCGTGGACGCGCAGGTCGGCGCCGTCGTTCATGGCCAGGCCGAGGATGTCCATGTGCTTGCGCGGACCGGCGCCGACGCCCTCGGTGAAGAAGGAGACGCCGATGCCCATCAGCTCGCCGCGGGCGCGCTTCTCGGCCTGCTCGCGGCGCAGGTCCTCGTAGCCGGCGATGTCCATCGCCACGCGCATGGTCTCGGCGTAGTTGCCGGAGTCGTAGGTCCAGCCCGTCGTGGTCTCGTACGGGAACTGCTCGGGCTTGATGAAGCTGCGCATGCGCAGCTCGATCGGGTCGGCCTTCATCTCCAGCGCGAGCGCGTCGACCATGCGCTCGACGAGGTAGACGGCCTCGGTGATGCGGAACGAGCAGCGGTAGGCCACGCCGCCGGGCGCCTTGTTCGTGTAGACGGCCTTGACCTGGACGTGGGAGGCGTCGAGGTCGTAGGAGCCGCAGACGATGTGGAAGAACCCGGCCGGGAACTTCGTCGGCTGCGCGGTCGAGTCGAAGGCGCCATGGTCGGCGATCACGTCGACGCGCAGGCCGGTGATCTTGCCGTCCTTGGAGCACATCTCCGCGTGCATGACGTAGTCGCGGGCGAAGCCCGTGGACATCAGGTTCTCGGAGCGGTTCTCGACCCACTTGACCGGCACGCCGGCCACGATCGAGCCGGCGATCGCGCACACGTAGCCGGGGTAGACGGGGACCTTGTTGCCGAAGCCGCCGCCGATGTCATGGCACTTGATGCGGATCATGTGCTCGGCGAGGCCCGCGACGTGGGCGTAGACCGTGCGGTGCGCGTGCGGCGCCTGGTTGCCGTTGTAGATGTCGAGCTGGCCGGTCTCCGGGTTGAAGTCGGCGATCATGCCGCACGTCTCCAGCGGGGCCGGGTGGCAGCGCGGGTAGATGATGTCGCGCGAGACCACGGTGTCGGCCTCGGCGAACGCGCGCTCCGTCGCGTCCGCATCGCCGGCCTCCCAGGTCGGGCTGGCGAGGTTGTCGCGCTGGCCGGTCTTGTCGTCGCGGATCAGCGGCGCGTCGGGGTCGAGCGCCCTGCGGGCGTTGACGACCGCGGGCAGCGGGTCGTACTCGACGTCGATCAGCGAGAGCGCGTCGTTGGCGGTGTACTCGTCGGTCGCGATGACGAACGCGACCTCCTGGCCCTGGAAGCGGACCTTGTCGCCCGCGAGCACGGCCTGCGTGTCGTAGGAGATCGTGGGCATCCACGCCAGCCCGAGCGTCTCGAGGTCCTTGGCCGTGATGACCGCAGCGACGCCGGGGTGCGCAAGCGCCTTCGAGGTGTCGATCGAGATGATGCGCGCGTGCGCGTACGGGCTGCGCAGGACCGCGCCGTGGACCATGCCGGGCAGGCGGATGTCGTCGAGGTAGGTGCCCTTGCCGCGGATGAAGCGCGCGTCCTCCTTGCGCTTCAGGCGACCGAAGCCGATGGGGCGCTCGGACTCGGCGCTGGGAAGGTTCTCGACGGCGGTCATGCAGAGGCCTCCTGCTTCGTGGCGGCTTCGTACTCGGCGGCCCACCGTACGGCACTGACGATGTTCTTGTAGCCGGTGCAGCGGCAGATCGCCCCGGAGATCGCGGTGCGGATCTCATCGTCGGTGGGATCGGGGTTCGCGTCCAGCAGGGCGCGGGTCGTCATCAGCATCCCCGGCGTGCAGAACCCGCACTGGAGAGCGTGGCGCTCGTGGAAGCCCATCTGGATCGGGTCGAGCTGGCCGTCGACCTCGAGCGCCTCGACCGTGCGCACCTCGTGGCCCTCGCACATGGCCGCGAAGATCGTGCACGACTTGACCGGCTTGCCGTCGAGCTGCACGACGCAGGCACCGCAGTTCGAGGTATCGCAGCCCCAGTGGGTGCCGGTCAGGCCGGGGGTCTCGCGGATGTAGTGGACGAGCAGCTGGCGCGGCTCGATGTCACGAGAGACCTGCTCACCGTTGATGGTGATCGACACTTGCATGATCAGGCCTCCTGGTGCAGGGCGCGGGCCGCGGCTCGGCGCAGGGCGCGTTTCGTGAGGACGCCGGCGAGGTGGCGCTTGTAGTCGGCCGGTCCGCGGCCGTCGGCGCTCGGAGAGCAGTCCTCCGCGGCGATCTCGCCCGCCTGCGCGAAGAGCTCGTCCGAGGGAGCCTTGCCGCGCAGGAGCTCCTCGGCCCGGGTGACGTGGATCGTGGTCAGGCCGACCGCGCTGAGCGCGATGCCCGCGTCGCTGATCGTGCCGCCATCGATCCAGACGGCGGCGGACGCCGCCGCGATGGCCCAGTCGCCGGCGCGGCGCTCGACCTTCTCGTGCGCGCTGCCCCCGCCGGCCCGCAGCGGGATGCGCACCTCGGTGAGGATCTCGCCTGCGCCCACCGCCGTCATGTACGGCCCGATGTGGAAGTCCTCCATCGAGACGGCGCGCTCGCCGCCGGCCCCGCGGATCACGGCCTTGGCCTTGACCGCCGAGCAGACGGCCGACAGGTCCTCCGCGGCGTCCGCCTGGCACAGCGAGCCGCCGATCGTGCCGAAGTTGCGCACGACGGGGTCGGCGATCACGTTCTCCGCGTCGCGGAAGGCCGGGAAGTGCTGGGCGAGCAGCTCGGACTTCAGGAGGTCGACGTGCCGCGTGAGCGCACCGATCGAGATCTCGTAGCCCTGCTGGCGGATGAAGGACAGCTCGGTGAGGTCGTTGATGTCGATCAGATGCGACGGGTTCGCGAGCCGGAGCTTCATCATCGGGATCAGGCTGTGCCCGCCCGCGATGACGCGCGCGTCGGAGCCGAGCCGCTGAAGCGATGCGAGAGCGCCGTCCACACTGGTGGCGCGCTCGTACTCGAATGAGGCAGGGGTCTGCACCAGGATCCTTTCGTGTCAGCTCCGGTCGCGGGCGGGGCCGTTGGACGATCCCCCGGCCGGTGGTGCCGGCTGCGCGGTGGCCGAGCGCCCGGGGAAGAGCTTGCGCGGAAGCCCGATGTCCTCGCGCTGCTCGTACTGCACGGGGGCGTCGGTCCCGATGACCGGAGACGGGGGGAGGCTCTCCGGGCGCGACTGACGGATCTCGGGGTAGAGCAGGCGGGCCATGAGGCTGCCGCGCTCGACGTCGCGCAGCGCCGGCCCGGCCGGGTTGCCCATGGCGATGGGCGCCTCGCGGCCGAGGCGGGCGAGGGTGAGCGTGCCGCGCGTGTAGACCTCGCCGATGCGGGGCGCCTTGATCGTGCGGCTCTCCTCGAAGTTCCGCAGGCCGGCGGCGGCGGCTCCCGGGTAGAGCCCGTCGACGAGGCCGACGGCGTCGGTCATGCCGGCCTTCTTGACGAGCAGGCCCTCGAGCAGGTCGACGCCGGCGTCGAGCTGCTCGTTGATCGTCGTCACGACGCCGTTGACCGGCGCGCTCTTCTGGACGATCTCACCGACGCTGCCGATGACCTCGTCGAGGCCGGCCGTGATCTTCCGAAGCGCGACGATCGTCGAGACGAGGTAGTAGACGAGGGCGAGGACGATCAGCAGGACCGCGAGGATCATGACCCCGCCGGCCGCCGCGAACGCAGAGATCGGTGTCACCAGTTCACTCCTACTTGGCGTCGTCGAGGATGACGTCGAGGGAGCCGCCGTAGTTGGCGACGCCGGCGACGGTCTTGGTCACTTGGTCCTGCGTCGTCAGCAGCAGCGCGGCGGCGTCGAGGTCCTTCGAGCCGGCGGCCGCGACCTGGGCGATCTCCTGCACGCTCGGGACGATGCTCTTGGCGGCGTCCAGCACGCCGCGCAGCAGGTACACGACGACCGGAAGGACCACCGCGAGCAGGACGAGGTCTCCTAGCCACCAGAGGATCATCGTGGCCTCCTCTCGGCGACGATCGCCGCCTTCCTCGCGATCCCCGGCAGCGCGCCGAGGATGATGTCGAACTGGGCGTTGATCGCCTTGACGGCGCCCTCGAGCGGGCGCAGGTGCTCGGACTCCACGCCCTGGAGCGCGGAGGCGAGCGTCGCCAGCCCCTCGGAGATGCGCGTCAGGCCCCTGCGCACCTCGATGAGCGCGACGGCGAGCACGAGCACGACGCCCGCCGCAAGGACGACGCTGATGATGACAAGCGCGTCGTTGGTGCTCATGCGCCACCGAACCCGTCGGTCAGCGCGTTCATGTAGCCGTCTTGGACCACAGCTTCCTCCACGATCAGCGCGAGCACGGGCGCCGTCGCCTCGAGTTGCGGGATGTTCGACGTGTTGGCGGCGACGTTGCCCGCCGTCTCCAGCAAGCCGTCGACCGACCTCTCGATGCTTCCGACCGTCTGCACCAGCACCGTCAGCAGGATCGCGACGACGACCGCCGCGCCGAAGGCGATGGCGATGGCGATGGCCCAATAGGCGCTGAAGGACAGCGACGCAACCGTCATTTCCCGACCGCCACCTTTCGAAGGGCCCGGGCGGAGTGCAGGATCCTCACGCCCGAGTCGTTGATCCGCGCGATGCCGGGGAGCTCCGCGGTCTGCTCGCGGACGACCTCCACGGCATCGAGAGCCGTCCTGGCCTGCTTGGCGATCCTGAGCGCGAGCGCGACGATGATGATCACGATCACCGCCGCCACCGCGATCACCGCGATGCCCAGCGCCAGCCCCACCTGCCATCCGGTCGAAGCGGCCATCAGCACGAGTCCTCCTGCACCTGTTGGTTGAAGGAGCGCCGGCGACCCCAGGTGCGGGCCTGCTCGAGCGGCGCGAGGCTACCCTCCTGCCCAGGTCGTGTCCAGGGGAGCGATCCCGCCCTGCGGGCACCGTGGACGAGCGTGCCTTCCGTGGCCACCGATAGACCCTCCCTAGGAGTTGGAACGCGACCCTTCATCGGACCACGATAGTTCGGCCTTCAAAACGGGTCAAGCCCGAGTTGGTTCTATGGGTAGGAGGCTCGTGTCTATGCTTGGCAGGCGGCATTTCGCCGTGCCTTTAGTCACAGTTCACTTCCCGCCGGGACGTCGCGACTTTACGGTAAGTCGCGGCCCGCGACGGACGCGTCAGGCCGCCGCGGCGGCCGAGGGGGCGCGCTGGGCCTGGTCGCGGAGGAGCGCCGTGATGCGCGTCGCGCTCAGCGGCGTGTAGAGGTGGAATCCCTGGCCGAGGGGGCAGCCGAGCTCGCGGAGGCGAGTGAGCTGGGCGGCGTTCTCGATGCCCTCGGCGACGGGCCTGAGTCCGAGGATGCCGGCGAGGTCGATGATGGCCGCGGTGAGCGCCTGCGTCTCGGCGACGCTGCCCGCGACCCCTTGGATGAAGGAGCGATCGATCTTGAGGATGTCGATCGGGAAGCGGCGAACGTAGTTGAGCGACGAGTAGCCGCTGCCGAAGTCGTCGATGGCCAGCGACACGCCGAGGTCGCGCAGCTCGTTCAGGCGACGGATGGCCAGCTCGACGTCTTCCATCATCGCGCTCTCGGTGAGCTCGAGCACGAGGCTCGAGGGCGCGATCTGCGTGTCCTCCAGCGCCATGCGGACCTCGTCGGCGAGCTCCGGCGACTGGAGCTGACGAGCGGAGAGGTTGACGGAGATGGCCAGCGCGGGCTCGCGCGGGCACGTCGCCTGGAACGCCGCCGCCTGGCGGCAGGCCTCGCGCAGCAGCGCGCGGCCGAGCGGCACGATCAGGCCCGTCTGCTCGGCCAGCGGGATGAACTCGGCCGGCGAGACCGGGCCGCGCTCGTCGTGCACCCACCGCGCGAGGGCCTCCACGGCGATGATCTCACCCCGCTCGAGGTCCACGATGGGCTGGTAGACGAGCGACACGCCGTCGTTCTGCACCGCCCGCTTGAGGTCGGCCTTGAGCTCGAGACGTCCGACGGCCGCCGTGTGCATCGCCGGCTCGAACACGGCGTAGCTGCCCTTGCCCTGGTCCTTGGCCAGGTACATCGCCAGGTCGGCGTTGCGCAGCAGCTCCTCGGCGTCCTCCGAGCCGTCCGCGTCGAAGGCGATGCCGACGCTCGGCGTGGTCAGGCACTCGCGGCCGTCGAGCACGACGGGCGGTACGAGCGCCTCGATGACCCGTTCGGCGACCGTGATCGCCTCGAGCTCGCCTTCGATCCCGTCGAGCAGCAGCGCGAACTCGTCTCCGCCGAGGCGAGCGGCGCTGTCGGAGCCGCGAATGCACTCGCGCAGGCGCGACGCGACCTCCTGCAGGACGGCGTCGCCGGCCGCGTGGCCCAGCGAGTCGTTGACCGTCTTGAAGTCGTCGAGGTCGAGGAAGACGACCGCGAGCCGGGTGCCGTGGCGCCGGCGGCGGGCGAGCGCCTGCTCCACGCGATCGCGGAATAGCGCGCGGTTGGGAAGGTTGGTCAGCGCGTCGTGGAAGGCCTGGTGAGCCAGGCGTCGCTCGAGCGCCTTGCGTTCGCTGACGTCGCGCGTGTTGAGGACGACGCCGTCGACGGTCCCGTCCCCGACGAGGTTGGTGGCGAGCGTCTCCACGTCGCGCCACGTGCCGTCCGCGTGTCCGAGACGGAACTCGGCGCTGCCCGAGTCGCCGTGGTCGAGTCGCGCCAGGAACCCGCGCACGTGCGCCGCGTCGTCGGGATGCACGAAGTCGAGCCACTGGCGGCCGCTGAGCGCCTCCGGACTGCGTCCGAGGAGCCGGCCGGCCGACGGGCTCACGTACGTGAGACGGCCGTCCGTCTCGAGGATGCTCACGACATCCGTGGCGTGGCGGACGAGCGCGGCCAGCCGGGCCTCGAAGCGCTGGCGCAGCTCGTTCTCGGTATGGGCCTCCTGGGCGCGCACGAGGCCGCTCATGCGGGCCAGCACGAGCAGGAAGAGCACGCCGGCGGCCACGCTGATCACCGGCTCGCGGGGCTGGTCGAGCACGGCGCGAACGAGCTGGAGCCCGGGAGCCACGAGGCTCGTGGCCGCGAACAGCGCGAGCCGCCGGCGGGTCAGGCGCGCATCGGGCTCCGGCGCACGCTCGGACAGCAACCGCATCGAAGGATGCAGCGCCGCCATGCCGGCCAGCACGTAGAAGAGGATCCAGCCGCCGTCCAGGAGCCCGCCGGTCTCGTAGCCGCCGTGCAGCAGCGCCCATCCGTAGATCGAGTCCGTGGCCAGCAGCGCCACCAGCGCGGCGGCGAGCAGCTGAGAGCTGAGGCCGCGCCGGCCGCCGCCCATGACCAGGCGCGCCGCGACCGCGAGCAGCAGCAGGTCCATCACCGGGTAAGCGAGCGACGTCAGCTTGGTCAGCACGGTCAGCGTCGAGTCGTGGGCGTACGGGGCCATCAGGTACGTCCACGACAGCGTCCCGAAGCCGATCGCCACCACCAGCGCGTCGATGAGCGTGGCCCGGTCGCGCAGCGGATGGCGAAGGCGCAACAGGGCCAGCAGGCCCACCATGAGGCAGGGATAGATCGCGAGGTAGAAGGGATCCGCGATCGAGGGGAACGGCAGCTCGTGGCCGAAGAGCCGCGGGTAGTTGTAGGCGAGGACATCGCCCGTGACGAACAGCACCTGGCCGAGGGCGATCAGGTACCACGCCGCACGCCCGCGCGGGCGATGCCGACGGGCCCCCACGGCCACCGCCACGGCCGACGACGCGCCGAGCACGTTGAAGACGGGCCCGCTGTTGAGCGGTCCGGCGAGGTAGAGCGTCGCGACCGCGATCGCGATCGCCGGGTACGCGACCCAGGGGCGCGCGAGCGCCCTGGCGGCGCGACTCACGTGAGCGATCGGCGTTGCCGGTGACGCTGCGCTGGGCATTGCCCTCGGGAGATCGGCCGCGCGGCGCAATGCTTGACCGCGCGACGCAGGAATCCGGCCGCTCATCCACGGATTGCAGCGCCCGAACCGCTGGTTGCAATCGCGCAGAAGCTGGCGCAGAATGGCCACCCGCCGGGCCCGATCGAGGGAGGGAGACGAAGCACATGGACGAGCTTGGGCACGAGGTTCAGGAGATCAAGGAGGACCTGGCGTTCGAGCGCGAGACACTCGACGAGTCGATCAGGCACGACTACTCGACGAGCGAGGACGGGATCGTGCCGCTCGAGAGGCGGCGGCCACTCTGGCACTTCGCGTGCCTGTGGACGACGTTCGCGGCCGGCTTCTCGTTCCTCTTCCTCGGGTTCGAGCTGCACGACGGCCATGGCCTGGGGGAGGTCGTCGGCATCGCCGCCCTGGGCTACGGGCTCTACGCCGCGTACGCGATGTTCGGTGCCTACCTGGGATCGCGGACCGGGCAGACGCACGGCCTGCTCACGCGCTCGATCTTCGGGCTCGGGGGGTCGTGGATCGTCTCGCTGTTCGTCCTCATCGCGCCCCTGGGGTGGGTCGCCTTCCAGGCCAACCTGATGGTGCAGGTCTGGGACGGCCTCTACGGCTGGGACCACCTGATGCTGCTGACGCTCGTCTTCTGCGGCGTCATGATCCTCAACAACCTGCTCGGCTTCACGGGCATCAGCGTCTTCGCGCGCTATCTGGTCACGCCGCTGATCCTGCTCTGGATCAGCTACCTCGTCATCAAGGTCCTCGTCTCCGACAACGACGCGCTCAGCGGCACGCCGGCCGGGCCCGGCCTGCCCTTCTGGGTCGCGGTCAGCGCGGTCATCGGGTTCGCGATGTGGGGCAACGAGCCCGACGTCTTCCGCTATGGCAAGCCGAGCTTCTGGTGGCCGCTTCCCGCCTTCCTCTTCGCGGGCTTCTGGTTCGTGCTCTTCACCACCGGCGGCTGGATGATGGCCCAGCTCGCGCACAGCTCGGACTTCGGCGCGCAGATCCGCTTCATCACCGACTACTCGCTCTTCGGCGCGTCCGCGCTGGCCTGGATCCTCGTGACCATCAGCCAGTTCGCGATCAACGACGGCAACTACTACGAGTCCATCAACGCGGGGCAGAACCTCATCGGCGCCTGGCACCGCTGGCGGCGCGTCTACACCTGCCTCATCGTCGCCGCCCTCGGCGTCTTCGCCGGGTGGCTGGTGAACTTCCACTTCCTCAACGGCTGGTTCAAGGTCGCCGGCTTCCTCGCCATCACCGTGCCGTGCGCGACGGTGATCATGGTCGTCGACCACTTCCTGCTGCCCCGCCTGTTCGGCATCTCGCGCCCGCTGACCAAGATCCCCGCCTGGTCGGAGGCCGGTCCGATCAACGTGCCGGCCGTGGTCGCGCTGCTGGCCGCGGTCGCCTTCGGCGTGATCGGCCTGGCCGACCTCCCGAACGGCTGGATCTACTCGACCCCGCCCGACAACTGGGGCCCGGTCCCGGTCGAGGCGTGGGTGCTCGCCGGGATCGTCTACATCGCCGGCGTGGCCGTCGCCCGCATGGTCGTGCCGAACGTCAAGCGCGTCCTGGGCTTCGCCCGCTTCGCGCTCGACGAGGAGCCGTCTCCGGCGCCGGTGCCCACCGGCAGCGGCGCCTGAAACGACCGTGGCCGACACCGTCCTGAAGAACGCGCTCGTCGACGTCGGCGGCGGCGTGTTCCGCCGCGCTGACGTCGCCGTCGCGGATGGGCGGATCTCCACCGTCGGCGACGCGTCCACCCAGAGCGCCAGCGAGACGATCGACTGCAGCCGCGCCGCGGTCGTCCCGGGCATGGTCAACGCGCACAACCACTCCAACGAGAACTGGCTGCGAGGGCGCTTCGACAACCTTCCGCTCGAGCCGTGGATGCTGTTCTCCTATCCCGCCCTGGGGGCGCCGCACCAGAGCGCCCGCGAGATCTACGTGCGCACGCTCCTCGGCGGCCTGGAGATGGTGCGCTCGGGAGCGACGAGCGTGGTCGACTTCGTCTACGAGGTCGCCGGCTTCACCGAGGAGTCGCTGGAGGCCATCGTCGCGGCCTACCGCGATCTCGGGCTGCGCGCCCTCGTCGTGATCGCCATGGCCGACCTCGCCTACCACGAGACCGTCGTCCTCGACAGCAATCTCGCTCCGGCGCACCTGCTCGAGCGCCTCGAGCGCGAGAAGCCGCCGGCCTGGAGCGAATGGGAGGCGTTCAGCCGCCGGGCGGTCGAGCGCTTCCACCGCCCCGAGGAGGGGATCGCGATCGGCCTCGGGCCGTCCGGCCCGCAACGCTGCAGCGACGAGATGCTGTCCGGCTGCGCCGCGCTGGCCGACGAGCTTGGGCTCGCGATCCACATCCACGTCCTCGAGACGCGGATGCAGGCCCTCTCGGGGCGGCGCAAGTACGGCCGCACGCTGCCCGAGCACCTCGAGGCGATCGGCTTCCTCGGCCCCCGCGTGAGCTTCGAGCACGGCATCTGGCTGACGGACCACGACATCGAGCTCGTCGCCGGCTCCGGCGTCAGCGTCGTGCACAACCCGATCTCGAACATGAAGCTCGGCAGCGGCGTCGCCCGCGTGCCGCGGCTGCTGCGGGCGGGCGTCAACGTCGCGCTGGGCTCGGACGGCATGTCCTCCAACGACGGCAACGACATGTACGCCACGCTCAAGGTGGCCGGGCTGCTGCACAAGCATCCCGACGTCGACTACCACGACTGGCTCGGGGCGAAAGAGGCGTGGGCCATGGCCACGGCCGGCGGCGCAGCGCCGATGGGCGACGCGGGGCTCGGTCGGCTCGAGGTGGGCGCGCGTGCCGACCTGGTCGTGCTCGATCTCGACGCGCTCGTCTTCACGCCGCTCAACGACCCCGTCAAGCACGTCGTCTTCAGCTCCACCGCGACGGCGCTGCGCGCGACGATGGTCGGCGGGCGCTGGATCCTGCGCGACGGGTCGGTGACCGGAATCGACGAGCCGGCGATCCTGGACGAGGCGCGTGAGCTCGCCCAGTCGGTGCTCGCTCGCCACGACGAGGCGTTCGCCATCGGCGAGGAGCTCCTCGCGGCGGTGCGCGACGGCTGGCTCGAGGCCCTGCGCGAGGACGTGGGCATGCGCCGGGTGACGCGCTCGCGCGACGGTGACGAGCCCGATCAAGCCACGGTGAGTCCGGTCGATGAGTTGGCGTAGCAAGAGGCCGTCGTCGCAAGCCTGCGAGCGGGACCTCTTGTCACCGCCATGACGCCGGACCCACGACCCACTGGGGCGATCGAGCAGCGCTTGCGACTGGCGCTGCAGAACGCCCAGATGGGGACCTGGGAGTGGGGCGTGGAGTCCGGCCGGCTCGACTGGTCGGGCGAGCCGGGCACGGTCAACGCCCCGGACGCCGACGCCGACGGTACCTACGCGTCGTTCATCGCGCGCGTCGATCCCGACGATCGCCACGCCGTGGGGCACGCGTTCGAGGGCGCGGCCCGCGAGGGGCGGGCCTTCCAGATCGAGTTCCGGACCGTCGCGTCGTCGGGTGAGACGCGATGGTGGGCGTCCTCCGGCGAGCCCGTTCGCGACGAGGCCGGACGCGTCACCCATGTGATCGGCGTCGCGCGCAACATCAGCGCGCGGGCGCGGGTCCGCGAGGAGCTGCGCGAGGTGCGCGGGCGCTACCGAACGCTGGTCGAGCAGCTTCCGCTCGCCAGCTACATCGAGCATCTCGACGAGGAGAGCGCGAGCTACATGAGCCCGCAGATCGTCGACCTCGTGGGCTACACGGCCGAGGAGTGGGTGCGCGACCCTTCGTTCTTCGCCAGCGTGCTGCACCCCGAGGATCGCGAGCGCGTGCTCGCCGACTTCGGGCGGATGCATCGCAGCGGCGAGCGCTTCGACTGCGAGTATCGCCTGATCGCGCGCGACGGGCGGGTCGTCTGGATCCACGACGCGGCGGTCGTCGTGCGCGACGAGGCGGGCCGCCATGTCTACGCGCAGGGCTACATGATCGACATCAGCGAGCGCAAGCGCCACGAGGAGGCGCTGCGGCTGGCCCACGAGCGCCTGCAGCGCCAGGTGCAGGAGATCGAGCACCAGGCGCTCCATGACGGCCTGACCGACCTCGCCAACCGCACGCTCTTCCGCGACCGCGTGCAGCAGGCGTTGCTCAGGGCCCAGCGGGAGCCGCACCGCTTCGCGGTCATGATCATCGACCTCGACCGCTTCAAGGACATCAACGACACGCTCGGCCACGAGGCCGGCGACGCCTTCCTCAAGCAGGCGGCCAAGCGCCTGGCCGAGACGCTGCGCGCCAGCGACACCGTCGCGCGCCTGGGCGGCGACGAGTTCGGCGTGCTGATTCCCGACGTCGCGGACACCGCGACCGCCTCCGCGGTCGCGCAGAAGCTCCGCGACGCGCTGGCGCGCCCCGTGGTCATCGCGGGCCTGCAGATCGAAGTCGAGGCGAGCGTCGGCATCGCCGTGCACCCCGAGCACGGCGACGACGTGGCGACCCTCATCCGCCATGCGGACGTCTCGATGTACGTCAGCAAGACGACCCACGTCCCCGTCGTCTACGCGCCCAAGCACGACCACAACTCGGTCGCGCGCCTGACGCTCCTCCTCGCCGAGCTGCGCCAAGCGCTCGAGCGCGACGAGCTCGTCCTGCACTACCAGCCCCAGGTCGCGGCGAAGACGGGCAAGATCGCCAAGGTCGAGGCGCTCGTCCGCTGGCACCACCCCCGCCACGGGCTGCTCGCTCCGGACCGTTTCGTGCCCATCGCCGAGGAGAGCGGCCTCGTCCGCCAGCTCACCTGGCACGTGCTCGACATGGCGCTGGGCCAGTGCAGCGCGTGGCGCCGGACGGGTCGCGACCTGATGGTGGCGGTCAACATCACCAGCCGCGAGCTCGTCGACCTGACCTTCCCCGAGGAGGTCGCCGGCCTGCTTGCGAAGTGGCGCGTGCCGCCGAGCGCGCTCGAGCTCGAGATCACCGAGACGACGATCCTCACCGATCCGCCGCGCACCCGCGCCGTGCTGGCCCGGCTGCGTGAGATCGGCCTGCGGCTGGCCATCGACGACTTCGGCAGCGGCCACTCGTCGCTGAGCTACCTCAAGCGCCTGTCCATCGACGTCCTGAAGATCGACAGGTCGTTCGTGATGAACATGGCCGACGACGCCGACGACGCCGTCATCGTGCGCTCGATGATCGACCTCGGCCACAACCTCGGGCTGGAGGTCGTGGCCGAGGGCGTCGAGAGCGAGGCCGGGCGCCAGCGCCTGGTGGCACTCGGCTGCGACCTGCTCCAGGGCTATCACCTCGGCCGGCCCGAGCCGCCCGCGACGGCGACCTGGCTGCCCGAGCCGATTAGTGGTGTGCGGTAGGCGCGGCCCTCAGTGGCTGCTGCCGAGGCGCCTGCGCCGCACGGTGCCGAGAAGCAGGAAGCCGGAGCCGGCAGCGGCGATCAGCAGCGCCGCGCTCGACACGACGACGGGCAGCACGTCGTTGACGTCGCGCACGATGGTCCGCTCGGGGCGCACGACCTGAATCGTGGTCGGGCGGGTGTACTGGGGCGCGCGCGAGGCGCCGGGGTAATCGACGGGCGTATCGCCGATGTTGACGATGGCCGGCTGCTGGTGACCGCTGGTGACATCGCTGGGACGCGCGCTGGCGCCCGGGGCCGCGACTGCGGCGGCAACCAGCATGGCCACGGCTGTCTTGGTCTTGCTCGGGTGGAACATCATTGGCCTCCTCAGGCTCGGTCGGCAAGGGCGATTGACCTGATGGACCGTACGAGCGCATGCACGCCGCCGAATCGGAAGAACTACCTAGATTGGGTGGCAGGGCTACCGATCTTGTCCGACGATGCCGAGCCTGTGAGCCTCGGCGCTCGCCTCGCCGCGCGTGCGCACATCGAGCTTGCGCAGGATCGCCGAGACGTGATGGGCGACCGTCTTCTCGGCGAGGAACAGGCGCTCGGCGATATCGGTATTGCGAAGCCCCTCGCCCACGAGCCGGAGCACCTCGACCTCGCGCGCGGTCAGCCCGGCCGGGTTCTCCCTCGTCGTCGCTCGCGCGCCGCGCGGCAGCCCGCGGACTCCCCGCTCGCGCAGGCGGCGTGCGACGATCGCGGCCGCCGGTCGGGCGCCCAGCGCCCGCAGCTGGTCGAGCGCTTGGCGCAGGGCGTCATCGTCATCGCCGCTGGCCAGCGCCAGCGCCGCCTCGTAGGGGCAGCCGATCTCTTGCCACAGCGCGGCCGCCCGCCGCCACTCACCCGCAATCTCCAGCGCGTAGGGCTCGGCGGCGGCGGCCGGGGGCTCGTCCAGCAGCCCTGCACGCCAGCGCCAGCAGGCAAGTTCGCCGACCGGCCATTTGGCACCGCGCCGCAGCGCCAGCTCGAACGCGGACCCGGTGGCGTCGGCGATCTTGTGGGGTGCGCCCTCGAGCCAGGCGGCCTCGGCCCGCGCCGCGGCGACCGGCGCGAGACGCTGAAGCTCGTGCGCCGGTTCCACCAGCGCCAGCGCATCGTCGAGGGGCGGCCACTGGTGCGGATCGCCGCGCCGGGCGCGCACGAGGCCGATGGTCGTGTAGGCGAGCGCGGGCGGAAGCGTCGACGGGAACGATTCGCGCAGCACGAGCGCGGCGGAGTCGAGGGCCTCGGTCCAGTGGCCCTGGGTGAGCTCCGAGCCCGCCTTGTAGGCGAGCAGGTAGACGCGCCAGAGCTCGAGTCCATGATCCTCCGCGTACTGGACACCCCAGCCCAGGTAGTGCTCGGCCGCGGCATGGTCGCGCTGGCGGGTGGCACCCCACAGGAGGTTCAGGAGAGCACGGCCGGCTTCCTCGTCGGGACCTGCTTCTCGTCCGAGCTCCAGGCTCTGCTCCAACTGCTCGCGCCCGCCTGGGACACCGGCCACGTAACGCGCGGCGCCGAGGTTGCACAGGACCTCGGCGCGGATCGCGGCATCGCCGACGCTGTCGGCGAGCTCCAGCGCCCGCTCGCCCCAGATCGTCGCCTCCTCCGTGTCCTCGGCATTCATGCAGAACTGAGAGAGCTTCGCGTAGGCCGAGGCGAGCTCGCGCCCGGCGGGCAGAGGCTCGAGCAACGCGACGGCCGCGCGCGCGGCGCGTTCGGAGTCGGCCGTCCGGCCCGGGCACCACATGATCGGTGACAGCGAGCACAGGGCCATGGCCTCCTTGCGGGGGTCGCCCAGCTCTCGGTACAGCTCGATCGCGCGTTCGAGCGCTTCGATGGCCTTGGCGCCCTGATCCGTGAGGTAGCACTCGCGCGAGTAGCGCTCCAGCAGCTCCGCGTGCGCCTCGGGCGGGAGCGCGTGGCCGAAGGTCAGCGCACGGGCGTAGTGCGCAGCCGCCTCCCGGTGCGCCCCCAGCGCCGCCGCGCGGTCGGCCGCCGCCGGCGCGAAGCGCAGCAACGCCTCCGCGTCGCCGGCGCCCTCGGCGTGGTGCGCCAGCCTGTCGAGGTCGTGCTTTCGCGACGGCGGGTTAGCCAGCGCCTTGAGGGCGGCGCGATGCAGGGCCAGCTTTCGGGTCGGGGTCAGCGACTCCTCGATGGTCAGTCGCGCAAGCTCGTGGCGGAACGCGACGCCGGCGGGCACCCAGGCGAGCATTCCCGACGCCAGGCACTCGTCGAGATCGTCCACATCGCCCGCGACGCGCTCGAGGAGCCAGAGATCGGCGCGCGGGGGCAGCCCGGCCACCGCTTCGAGCAACCTCCGCGCGGGCGTCGAGAGACCGGCCGCGCGCGCGAGCACGGCGTCGCGGACGGTGCGCGGAATGTCGTCCGCCTGCGCCCCCAGCACCTCGGTCACGAAGAACGGATTGCCCGCGGTCTTGCGGAACAGCTCGTCCGGATCCAGCTTCTGGGACTCGGCGAGCTCGGCCACGGCCGCTGGCGAGAGCGGCTCGATTCGCAGCCGCTCGACATCCCTGACCGCGGCGAGCTCGCCGAGCACGATCCGCAGCGGGTGCATGCCGGCGACGTCGTCCTCGCGGTAGGTGGCCACGATCAGCGCGGGAATGGTTGCGACCTTTCGACCGAGCAACCTGAAGACGTCAAGCGTGGCGCCATCAGCCTGGTGCACATCCTCGAGCACGATCACCGTCGGCGCCTCCCGGCTGAGCTCGCGACCCAGCGCCGCCACCACCTCGTGAGACTTCGCGCCGCTCGCCACCAGCTCCTCGAGCTCGCCCGCAGTGGTTTCGGCAATGTCGAAGAACGGGCCCAGCGGCCTGGGGGTGAAGAGGGCGTCGCAATTGCCCCAGAGGACGCGTGCCGAGCCACCGAGGTCGTCGCAGAAGCGGCGCACGAGCGCCGTCTTCCCCACGCCCGCCTCGCCGCTGACGAGCACGAGGCATCCACCCTGGCCGCTCGCCACCTCCGCGAGAGCCCGATGAAGCGCGGACAGCTGGTCGTCGCGCTCGAGCAGCTCGCTCGAATCGCGCGCCCTACGCGCTGTGATTTCGTGAGCGGCCTTCGGCACGCGCGTCCCCGCACGCCATCCTGCCCGGGCGCGCTCAGCGGATCAAGTCCCGGGCCGGCTTTGCGCGGCCGCGGGGTTCAGTAGTTCCCCGACAGAAGGTCCCAGGCGCGTCGCAGCTTGTCGGCAAGCGGCGACGTCGCCGACTCGCCGGGGTCCTCGTCCATGACCGCGGGATTCTCGGAGGGCTCCGGTAGCGACTCCGCCTCCGCGGCGGAGAGCGTCAGCGTGACCCCGTGCTCGTGGATGGCGGCGATCTGGTCCGCGTCGGCGAAGCTGTGACGGCCCAAGCCATGCGAGATGACGATGCCGTCGAAGACGTCCTTCTGCTCGTCGGCGAGCACGTGCGCGACGTGCCCGACTTCCTCGCCGTCCGAGCTCAGGACCGACGTGCCCTCCTCGAGGACGAGGTAGGAGATCGGTTCGCCGAGGTCGCTCCCGCTCATGCCGGGGAATGTAGTCACAGCGGACGAATCGCGTGCGACCACTGCGATGAGTTTGGCTCGGTCCGGCGGTCTCAGTGGGCGTTACCAATCGCAGGAGGATGTCGTGAGCAAGACCAAGACGCACATCAGCAAGGTCGGCACGGTGGTCATCCCCGTCTCCGATCAGGAGCGCGCCATCGAGTTCTACGTCGAGACGCTCGGGTTCGAGAAGCGCGCCGACGTGCCGTTCGGCGACGGCAACCGCTGGGTCGAGGTGGCGCCGGCCGAGGCCGTGACGACGATCGCCATCGTGCCGCCGCCGCCCGGCAAGCCGACCGGCAAGGTCGAGACCGGCATCGGCCTGCACACCGACGACATCGATGCCGACCACGCCGACCTGAAGGCCCGCGGCGTCGACGTCGACGACGAGGTCAGTCGCATGGGCGACCCGGTCCCGCCGCTGTTCTGGTTCCGCGACCCCGACGGCAACACGCTGATGGTCGTCGAGACCGCGTGACGCTCAGAGCCGCGGGATGGTGCCGCCCAGGCGCCGCGTGCAGGTCCGGTACTTGCGCGTGTTGACGAGGACCTGGCCGTCGGTGGTCACCGCCGTCACGCGGACCCTGTAGGTGCCGCGCACGAGCCCGCGCAGGTCGACGAAGGAGCGAAAGCGCCTGCGGTTGAGGTAGACGGCCCCGATCCGGGTCACCTTGATGCGCCGGGTCGTGTAGACGTAGACCGGCACGCGGCGGCCATTGACGGCCACGATCGCGAACGAGTAGCGCAGCCCGGCGAACTGCCGGACCCTGATCGGGAACGCGCGCCGGCTCGTGCACCTGCGGTTGGAGGGCAACGGCAGGGCGCGCCTCCCGTTGACCCTCGGAGCCGTGGTCGTCGGCGGGCGCTGCTGCTGGCCGCCCGTGACGCCCGTCGGCGAGAAGACCGTGAGGTGCGAGTACGTCGCGGTGGCGCCCGGCGCCAGGTTGAAGGCCCAGCTGATCCCCGCGCCGTTGTCGATCGCGGTGTCGCACGCGCAGGTGTTGGGGAACGGGACGTGCGCCCCGATCGCCGCCCACACCGCCGAGTACCCGCCCTCCATGTAGGTGCTGCCCGCCGTCAGCGGCACCCACTGCTCGATCCGGGCCGCCGGGGTGTTGTTGGCGTTGCGCGCGCAGCCGGGGCCGCCGGTGGCGGCCTCGATCAAGCCGTAGCCCGTGTCGGACTCCTGGAGGAAGCAGTCGCCCGCCCGGTACACGACCCCGCTCTGCGCCGCACCGGCGTTGTTCTGGATCGTGATGTCGGTGCGGTAGAACTCCTGACCGGTGACGTAGGTGTTCACCTCGGTGACGCGCAGGCCGCTCGTACCCGAGTCGTACACCGTCGTGACGGAGAACGGGCTCGCCGCCGTCCCCGCGCCGGAGACCTCGGACTGGCTGACCGGCGTGTACGGGGTGTAGGCCCCGAGCCCGCTCGTCGCGCTGCCGTCGTGGTTGGCGAAGTCCGGCGCATAGAGCGTCGAGCCGCTGAAGACGAACGTCCCGCAGGAGCCGGGCGTCGCGCTCGGCGGGAACAGCTCCAGCCGCGCGTCGCCGCTGTAGCCGACCTGGCAGCTGCCCTCGTTGCCGATCGACACGCTCGTCAGCGGACCCGACGAGGTGATCGTCTTGAACGGCACCGCTGCACTGGCCGACCCCGCGGTGCCCAATCCCAGCAGCGCCGTCGCCGCCAGTACGCGCACCAACCCGATGTTCTTCACGGAAGCCTCTCCAGTCGAAAGTTGGCGCGACGCTACTACGACGGGTGGGTGGAAATCCAGATCCGGGCACTCGCCGCTCGTACAGTCTCGTCTCGACGAGGTAGCCGTCGGACTGTGGCGACGTCCGACGGCGCTCGTTTACGCGCGCGCGAGATCTTGTGTGTAGCGGACGCGGTCCGCGCAGGCGCTCCGGTTGACGGAGTGCGGTGAGTGCGCAGCACGCGCATGGCGTCTGTGCGCCCAAGCGGCCAACCTTGTGTGCGCAGCGGCGTCGAAGGGAACGTGTACACGAAGTGGCGTCCTTGGCCGATACTGCCCGTATGGGGGCAGCCACTCTCGGTGCTCGGCGCGCCCGCCAGCCGATGGTCAGCGGCCGGTCTGACGGCGTGCTCGTCGCCGGTGTGCGGGGCGGCGATGACGCTGCCTTCGAGGAGCTGTACGACCGCTACCACCGCAACCTGCTCGCCTTCTGCCGTCACATGCTCGGGTCGCTCGAGGAGGCCGAGGACGTCCTGCAGCAGACGTTCCTGGCCGCTTATCGCGCCCTGCGCGGTGGCGACGCCGTCGTCGCCGTCAAGCCATGGCTCTACACGATCGCGCGCAATCGCTGCCTGTCGGTGCTGCGCGCTCGACGCGAGGAGGCTCCGCTCGACGCTGCCGCTGTGGCCACCGAAGGCCTGGCGGCCGCAGTCGATCGTCGCGAGGACTTGCGCCTCCTTGTCCGCGATGTGGAGCGCCTGCCGCCGGATCAGCGGGCGGCGCTCGTGCTCTTCGAGCTGGGCGACCACTCGCACGACGAGATTGCCGCGATCCTCGGCGTCCGGCGACAGAAGGTGAAGGCCCTGGTGTTCCAGGCCCGCGAGGCCCTCATGGGTTGGCGCGCGGCTCGCGACACGCCGTGTGAACAGGTGCGCGAGCAGCTCGCGACGCTCACTGGCAGCGCGCTGCGTCGCGCCACCATCCGCCGCCACGTCGAGCAGTGCTCTGGCTGCACGCTGTACGAGGCCGAGGTGGGCCGCCAGCGCGTTGCGCTGGCGATCGTGCTCCCGGTCGTGCCGGCGGCTGGCCTCAAGGCCGCGGTGATCGGGACCGCGCTCGGGAGCTCGGGCCTCGCGGCGGCGGCCGGGACCGGCGCTGCGGCAGGCGCCGCGGGGCTCGGTGTCAAGGGCATCGCAGCGAAGGTCCTCGTCGTGATCGCGGTCGTGGGCGGCGCCGGCGCCAGCGGCTACGTCGCGGTCGAAGAGATCCAGCAACCTCGCGCCGCGCCAGTCACGCGCGTGCAGGATGCGACGCCGGCCATCCCCGGTGCCGCGGCGGCGGGCGCGACGACGATCCCCGCCACGCCGCCGGCCAGCCCTGACGGTGGCACTGCCGTCAACAAACGCTCCGGCGCAGAAGCGAACGCTCAGCGTGGCCGAGGTCGTGCGCTGGGCACGACGGTCCCGCATGGCAAGGCCGCTGCGCCGGGGCAGCTGAAGGCGCCCGGCTCGCCGGCACAGGGCAGGGCGCTCGGCAGGAGCGACGTCAAGGCACACCGCGGCGCGACCGCGCCCGCCAAGCTTCCGCCGGGACGGGCGAAGTCGAAGGCGCCGAAGGCCACCGTCAACGGCTCGGCCGCCAACCCGAGCCGAGCCGCGATCCCCGCCGCGCAGACGGCGTCGGGGCAGCACCCGACCGGGCCAGGCCCACTGCGCAACCAGGGCGATGCTTTGTCCAAGAACCCGTAGGAGCCGCCAACCCGGCGGCAGGTTGCGCGTCTAAGCCGACACGACGTCACCCATGGAGGAGGATCGGATGCGTAATCGCATCATGCTCGCGCTAGCCGTAGCCGTCGCTGCAGTCGTACTGCTCACGACTGGAGCGTTCGCGGGCGGCAAGCCGACGCCGCCCGGCCACGCGAACTCGCACGGCAAGTCGAAGAGCGAGAATCGGGCGCTGTTCGCGGTGCTCAGCGGCCGCAAGGAGGTCGGCGCCGACGGGCGCAGGGGCGCGGGCGATCCGGACGCTCGAGGCTCGTTCACGGCCATCGTGGACGGCGACCAGCTGTGCTTCGGCATCACGGTGACCAACCTCGACGCGCCCACCGCTGCCCACATCCACAAGGGAAGGCCCAACCAGAACGGCGACATCGTCGTCCCTCTGACGTCGCCTTCCAGCGGCGATCCGGGCGCGTCCAGCGGGTGCGTCACCGTTGACGCTGCACTCGCGCAGTCCATCCTGAAGAACCCCCACAAGTACTACGCGAACGTCCACACGGCGGCGTTCCCAGCCGGCGCCGCGCGCGGCCAGCTCTCGCGCAAGTCTCACTAGCGAGTCAGGGCCGCCCCTGGTTGCCTGCCGGGGGCGGTCCGACAGCCGCGCCTGACCGCCCATCCTCGCCCCTACCCAGCAGCATGGGTAGCGTCGTGACCAGCCAACCTCGCTCCGTTCGGGGCGCCTCCACAGGTATAGGCGAACGCGTCGTCTGAGGCGACGACGAGAACAGGAGGTAGGAGGATGCTAGGGATCAGACGCCGGTTGGCTGCGGCGAGCGTCGGAGCCGTGCTCGCGGTCGGGGCAGTGGCAGCACCCGCGATCGCGTGGGACTGCCCGCCACCGCCCCCGCCTTCGGGGAAGGCGAAGTGCAACGCCGGTAACGGCAACGGCAGCGAGTCGCTGGTGAACACGGGCCACTGCACGAACGGAGATCCGGGCAACTCGTTCGCCGCCGGCAACCGCGGCGGGGACGAGATCCCGTCCTCGGGCGGCGTGCCGAACCCGGGCGGCAACACGTCGACTGATCAGGGGCGCAGAGGGGCGCGCCCTCGTGCGCGCCCCTTCTGTCCGCACGCCGGGACTTGAGCAGCCGGCCTTCGCTAGCTGGTCGTCGGCGCGTGGGGCGGTCGGCGGATGCAGGGGCTCGGCCGTCCGAGCCCCTGCATCGGTGCCTAGAAGGCCGAGGCGCCGTTCGGCGTGCCGAGGCCGGTGGGGCCGTCGTAGCCCTTTCCGGCGGTGCAGAGATACCTCGGGCTGCAGGTGCCGTTGCGCCCGCTGGTCACGTCGAACAACCCGCCGGTGTGCGCGTACGGGTAGGACCCGTACGTGACCGTCGAGGCGTTGCCCGCTAGCGCATAGACGCTGGCGACGATCGGCGACGAGGCGCTCGTGCCGCCCACCTGGATCCAGGCCCCGGCGTAGAGCACGGCGACGCCGGTGTCCGGGTCGGCGTCGGCGGAGACGTCGGCGACGGTGCGCCGAGCGCAGCCCGGGTCCTTCTGCCACGCCGGCTTGGGCTCGAAGGCGCTGCAGCCGCTGCCGGCGCCATCCCAGGCGCTCTCGTTCCATCCGCGCTTCGTCCGCGGTGCGCGCGTGAGCGAGGTCCCGCCGACGGCGGTCAAAAAGCGCGACGCGGCCGGGTAGGAGACGCCGTAGCCGCTGTCGCCCGAGCTCGCCGTGATCGCGTGCCCGGGGTGGTTGAAGTGGACGTCGTCGGCGGTCTCTCCGTCGTACTCGTCGCCGCCCCAGCTGTTGCTGATCGCGTTCGCCCCGAGGCGCGCCGCCGTGTCCTCGGCGGTGTACAGGTCGGTGTCGAGGTTGGTGTTCGCCTCGACGAGCAGGATGTGGCAGTTCGGACACGTCGCGCTGACCATGTCGAGGTCGAGCGAGATCTCCAGGTCCCAGTCGGGACTCGGAGCCGGATAGACCGTCGTGCCGCCGGTCTGGTTGACCTTGCGGAAGCAGCCGTTTGCGGTCGTGCACGGCGGCAGGCCGTAGTACGAGCGGTACTGAGCGAGATCGGACTCCGCGGTCGGGTCGTCGAAGGCATCGACGATCGCCACGGTCTGGCCCGTGCCGGCGGTCGCCGACGGCAGCTTGTACGCCGATTGCAGGTCCTTCGGGCCGTAGCCGGACGGCGCGGTGGCGCTGAACGGCTGGGCGCTTCCGTTCACCGAAAGCGAGAAGCACCGCATGTAATGAAGTGGCACCGGGCCGCACACGGGTGAGACCGACACGGCGGCGACGGCTGCACTACCGCCCGCTCCGATGAGAAGCGCCCCCGCGACGAGGCTCGACAGGACGGCGATACGGACAGGACGAACGGATGTCCCTTTCACGCTGCTCCTTTCATGTCTGCCGCAGCAGGGCTCCCGCACCTGGTCGCAGCGATGATGTCTGCCCTACGGCCGCGAGGGAGATCCCGCTCCTGCACGGCCGCACCGGGCGCCGCTTCGATACCCCACGAGCATCGCGACGAAACCAGTGCATCGAGCAGGTCGTGACGGCGAGGCCGACGTCCTACGTTGCGTTTGTCTCATGAGGCCTTGGGGTATTGAGCGCCCGCCGGGCCACCGCAAGTTCTTCGGAGCAGGGGCGTTGTGACCGGCACTACTGCTCATACAACTCGTCGGCGGGCGCTGGGAGGCGCGCGTCGATCCGGAGGTGGGTGCCACATGGGGCGCAGGTTCGTCGTCGCGGCGTTGGCCGCGCTGGCCGTCATCGCTCTGCCGTCGATCTCGTACGCGGTGCAGGACGTCGACGGGATCACCGGCCACGCGGAGTCCGTCGACTCGCGCGCGAAGGCCATCGTCAAGCCGACGGCCGCCCAGCGCGACGCCGTGACGGCCATCGTCTCCCGCGCGGGCGCGGGCACGCGCGTGTCCTGGGACCACCGCTTCGGCACCCCGCGGTCGATCGTCAACGCGCGCGGCTACCTGACCGGCCCGGCGGCCGGCTCGGCCACGGCCATCGCCCGCGCGTGGCTGGATGCCAACCGTGCCGCGTTCGGCCTCTCGGCCGCGGACGTCGCGGGCCTCGCCGTCACCCGCGACCACGCCCTCCCGGGCACCGGCACGCACGCCGTCTCGTTCCAGCAGACGGTCGGCGGCGTCGAGAGCGTCGCGGGCGGCCGGCTCAACGTCGCCGTCACGCGCGACGGTCGCGTCCTGAGCTATGCCGGCGACCCGGCGCGCAGCCCGGGCGGCCTCTCCGGCCCCTTCGGGCTGAGCTCGGCCCAGGCGCTGGCCAAGGTCGCCGGCGCGCTCGCCCCCGGCGTCTCCTTCAGCCCGGCGGCGGCCGGCACGCAGGCCGGCTACGACGTCTTCGCCCGCGGCCCGTTCGCGGCGGCGCAGTACGTCAAGAAGGCCGCGTTCCTCACCGGGCAAGGCGCCCGTCCGGCCTACCGCGTCCTCTTCGTCCCGGCGCTGGACGAGGGCTTCGACGTCGTCGTCGACGCCGGCAGCGGTGACGTCCTCTACCGCCGTTCGCTCGTCACCCACGACTCCGAGGGCACGATCTACGAGAACTTCCCGGGCGCGCCGCGGGGCGGGCAGCCTCAGGTCAGGAGCTTTGGCCCGACGCCGCAGTCGCCAGGCGGCTGGACCGACCCGACCGGCCTCACCGGCGTTGGCGGCCCGACCACGTTCGGCAACAACGCCAACACCTACGCCAACTACTCGAACTTCCTCGTCCCGGCCGACCAGGCGCCGCGCCCGGTCAGCCCGACGAGCCAGTTCAACTACGCCTACGCCATGAACTGGCAGCGGTCGGGCGGCCAGGCGGTGCCGCCGTCGTACGCGCTCGACCTCGACCCGGCGGCGACCAACCTCTTCTTCCACCACAACCGCATCCACGACGAGTACTACGACCTCGGCTTCACCGAGACCGCCGGCAACTTCCAGGTCAACAACTTCGGCAAGGGCGGCAGCGGCGAGGACCCGGTCCTCGGCCTCGTGCACGCCGGCGCCGCGTCGGGCGGCGCGCCCACCTACACCGGGCGCGACAACGCCTACATGCTGACGCTCCCCGACGGCATCCCGTCATGGAGCGGCATGTTCCTGTGGGAGCCCATCAACGACGCCTTCGAGGGCCCGTTCTCGGACGGCAACTTCGACATGACGGTGATCCAGCACGAGTACACGCACGGCCTGTCGACGCGGTACGTCGCCGGGGGCGAGGCGCTCGGCGCGCATCAGTCGGGCTCGATGGGCGAGGGCTGGAGCGACTGGTACGCGCTGAACCACGGCTACCACACGGGGCTGCTGAGCAAGGCGGTCGTCGGCGAGTACGCGACCGGCAACACTGTGCGCGGCATCCGCAACTGGAACTACGACCAGGACCCGACCGGCTTCGGTGACATCGGCTACGACCTCACCGGCCCCGAGGTCCACGCCGACGGCGCGATCTGGACGGCGACGCTGTGGGACATGCGCAAGGCGCTCGTCGCTCGCTACGGCGAGGCCCGCGGCGGCGAGATCGCGGCGCGCCTCGTGACCGACGGCATGCCGCTCACGGCGCCGGACCCGTCGTTCCTCGACGCCCGCGACGGCATCCTCGCCGCCGACGTCGATCGCAACCACGGCGCCAACTTCGACGTCATCTGGACCGCGTTCGCCCATCGCGGCGCGGGCGCGTCGGCGACGAGCAAGACCGGCGACGACACCAACCCGCAGCCCGCGTTCGATCACCCGACGGCCGCCCGCAACGGCACGCTCGCCGGCACCGTCGTCGACGCCGCGAGCGGCGCGCCCGTCGCCAACGCCCGCGTCATCATCGGGCAGTTCGAGGCGCGCGTCTCGCCGCTGGTGCGCTCGTCCTCGACCGGCGGCTTCGCCGCGAAGATGGTCGCCGGCAGCTACGACATCACGATCCAGGCCCCGGGCTACGGCGCGCAGACGTTCAAGACCGGCGCCATCCCGGCGGGGGGCACCCGCAGGCTGACGCTCCGCGTCCAGCCCAACCTCGCCTCGAAGACCAACGGCGCGACGATCGTGTCGACCTCGAGCGAGGACGAGGGCCTGCCGGCGCAGTTCCTCATCGACGACACCGAGGCCAGCGTCTGGGCGACGCACAACGGCGACACGCCGTACAACGACGGGCCCGACCAGCGCGCGACGATCAAGCTCGCCAAGCCGGCCCGCATCACGGCCATCCAGGTCAGCGCGTTCAAGAACACGACGGCCTCGCGCTTCACCGCGCTCAAGGACTTCACGTTCCAGACGTCGACCGACGGGGTGACGTGGACGACGGCGCAGACCGGTGGCTTCACCTACCAGAAGCCGCGGCCCGTGGCCCCCGACCTGCACTACAAGCGCTTCACCCTGGCGCGGCCGGTGCAGGCGAGCTACGTCCGCTTCTTCATCGACTCGATCCAGGGCGAGACCCAGACCCAGGCCCAGGCCGCCGAGCTCCAGGTCTTCGCCGGCAACTCGACCACGGTGACGCCGAACCCGGGCCCGCCGGAGCAGCCGTTCACCGACACGGGGACCATCGTCGCCGGCAACCCGACCACGGGCGACCCGGTGGGCCTGCAGACGGTCCTCGGCGCGACCGGCAACGAGTTCACCAACACCTGCACCATGCCGCCGGCCTCGCAGGGCGCCGACGGCTGGGTCTCGCAGCTCCCGAAGGGCTTCGGCGACGGCACGCACAACATCGCCGTGGTGGGTGGCGAGAGCACTCCGGCCGGCCACGACCTGGACCTGTACTTCCTCGACAGTCAGTGCCAGCTCATCGGCTCCGCCGCGACCTCCGCCGCCAACGAGTCGAGCACCATCCCCGGCGGCACGGCGTACGTGCTCACGCAGCTCTGGCTCGGGGCCAACGTCCCGATCACCCTGACCGCGACCGCCGCCGCGTAGCGCACGCGAACAGATCGCACGCAAGGCCGGGCCCGGCGCGGGCCCGGCCTCGCCCGTCCGGGCGGTGGCGGATGCTCGTCAGCCGTTGATGGCGCTGAGTACCGAGACACCGACGACGATCGTGGCAACGCCGACGACCTGTACGCGGGTTAGGCGTTCGTGGAAGGCGAGAAAGGCGACGAGCGCGGCGATCGCCGCGAACTGTGAAGCGAGCACCGCGCTGATCGCAAGTCCATGGCGCGCTCCGAGCGCGAAGGACGCGCTGCCGAGCACCTCGCAGAGGCCGCACACGGCGACGAGCGGCAGAGCTGCTCGCCGCATGTGCCAGCGGCGCATGACGACCAGCGGGAGCGCGATCGCCCCCACGCCAACAACGCGAGGCGGTAGGACGGCCCATGCGATCCCAAGGTCCTGGCCCACCCGGCCGGTCGCGTAGAGGCTGAAACCGAATGAGAGCGCTGCTCCGATGGCGAAAAGGACAGCCCGGGCATCGGAGCGTCGCATCGTGTCCCGGTCGACCGGTGACAGCGCGGCGAGCGCGACGCCGACCGCAACCGCCGCGACCGTGACGCCGGCGCCGGGTGCGAGCCGCTCGCCGGCGATGATCGAGATCACCGCTGCGACCGCTCCCTCGGTCGACGCGATCGGTCCCACGAGGCCGACCTTGCCGACGCGGAGCGCAGAGTAGATGCAGAGCAGGCCAACGACGTTTCCCGCACCCGAGATGGCCAGCCAGGCCATCGAGCCAGCGTCGAGGTTCTCGGGCACCCCGGAGAGGGCCGCTGCGGGAGCCGCAACCAAAAGGCCGACGGTCATCACGGACGCGAGTAGCGACCCCGAGTCGACGAGACGACTCGCACGCGAGGCAACGAGAGTCGTCGTCGCCCAGCAGAGCGCCGCCCCCACGCCCCCAAGAATCGCCAGCACGTCTCTCAGCCTATGCGGCGGCGGGAGGAGCCGGGCTCCGTCCGGGGCGCCCTCGCGTGCTGAGTAGGTCCCAGGTCGCTACCAGCGCCACGGCGGCGAGCATCACGACGAAGGGATCGATCCCCGTGCGGTAGCGCGGTGTCTCGAACACCAGGAACACGACGCTGAGGTAGAGCAGCGCCGGAACCGCGGCGACGTAGCGAGGCATCCGTCGGCCGCGCGAGGTCGCCGCGCCGGCTGTGGCCAGGGCGGCGAAGAGCCAGAAGCAGACGACGCCGGCGTCGGCCCAGCCGGGGCCGACGCTGATCGTCGCGGCGGTGTGCCGCGACCAGCCCAGGCCGGCGAGATCGAGCATGCGCCGGGTGTTCCACCAGGCCACGTCGGCGACGTAGGCCGGATGGTCGGCGGCGAAGCCCAGGGCGGCGGCTCGCAGCTTGCTCTCGAGGATCGGCTCGGGGGTCTGGCGCCAGCGTCGGACGAGGTACTGGTAGTCGGGCACGCGCCGCAGGCTGCGCCACGACGCGGGATGCTCGCGGTCGGTACGCGCGGCGTCGTTGTACGTGCCCGCGAGCGCGGTGCCGAGCTGGGTGGAGACCGGCACGAAGCGGCCGAACGCCACGGCGTTGCGAACCGTCCACGGCGCCACGGTGAGCAGCGCCACCGCGGCCAGCACCACGGGGGGCGCCAGCGCCCGCCACGACCAGCGGGGCCGGGCGTCCCAGACGGCGAACATCAGCGGCGCCAGCAGGATCGCCGCGTTGGCGCGCGTGAGGATCGTCAGGCCGCCGAGCACGCCCGCCAGCAGCGCCCAGCGACAGCGGTGCGCGGAGCGCCGGTGCTGGATCGCCGCGCTCAGAGCGCCGAGCAGCAGCGCGGCGAACAGCGGCTCGGACATCAGCGAACCGCCGACGAGGATCAGAGGCACGTACACCGCAGCCAGCGCCATCGCGACCACCGCGACACGTCGGTCGAAGACCTGCGCGCAGAGCACGCCGATGAGGCCGACGATCGCCGTGCCCACGAGCGCGTTGGCCACGCGACCGACCACGAAGCGCCGGGAGGCATCCGCTCGTTGCACCCCGCCGAGCGCATAGACACCCGCAAGGAGATAGGGGTAGCCGGGCGGCCGGAAGGCCGTCCTTCCGGTCGGCCCCGAGCCGATGTGCGCAAACCCTTGGCCGGCGGCGATCGAGCGCGCATGGATGTCGTAGTCGCGCGCGTCGTCGACGACCGTGTAACCCGGCGTGACCGCCACGTAGCCGAGCCGAAGGACCAGCGCGAGGAGCAGCAATCCCACCAGCCAGAGCGAGCGTGGGCGACAGCCCATCACGTCCTCCACGCTCCGCGCTCGACCGCGCACACGAAGAGAGCATCCTTCAGCGGCCCGACGCGTGCGCAAGCCCGCTCGAGCCCGTGTCGCTACGTGTACTGGATCACGCTGCGGATGCCGTCCTGGTGGTGCATCAGCTCGAACCCCTCGTTGACGTCGTCGAGGCGGATGCGGTGGGAGATGAACGCGTCGACGTCGATGTCGCCGGCGAGGTAGCGCTCGACGAGCTGTGGGACCTGCTCGCGTCCCCTCACGCCGCCGAACGACGCGCCGAGCACCTTGCGGCCGGTGATGAGGTAGCGCGGGACGATGTCGAGCGTCTCGCCCCTGCCGGCGACGCCGGTCATCGTTGCCACGCCCCAGCCGATGCGAGCGGCCTCGACTGCCTGGCGCATCACGCTGACGTTGCCGGTGGCCTCGAACGTGAAGTCCGCGCCGAAGCCGTCGGTGGCCTCGAGCACGCGGTCGACGGTGTGCTCGTCGGCCACCCAGCCGTCCGTCGCGCCGTGGCGCCGGGCCAGCTCCAGCCGCTCCTCGGACAGGTCGATGCCGATGATCCGCTCGGCGCCCATGAGGCGCGCGCCGGCGACCGCGCCGAGCCCCACCATGCCGAGGCCGAAGACGACGACGGTCGAACCCGCTTCGACCCCGGCCCGGTACATCGCCGCGCCGAGGCCGGTCGACAGCCCGCAGGCGAACAGGCATGCCGCCTCGAGCGACGCCTCGGGATCGATCTTGGCCAGCGAGATCTCGGACATGACGGTCGCCTCGGCGAAGGTCGAGCACCCCATGAAGTGGCGCAGCTCCTCGCTGTCGCGCGAGAGCCGCGCGGTGCCGTCGGGGAGGTAGCCCTGGTTCTGCTGCTCGCGAATCGCGACGCAGATGTTCGTCTTGCCGGAGCGGCAGTTGACGCACTCGCCGCACTGCGGCGAGAAGAGCGTCACCACGTGGTCGCCGGGCACGACGGACACGACGCCGTCCCCCACCGCCTCGACGACGCCGGCGCCCTCATGGCCCAGCACGCACGGCGCGTACCCCGACGGGTCGACGCCCGAGGCGGTGTACATGTCGGTGTGGCAGACGCCACACGCGTGGAGGCGAACGAGGACCTCGCCGGCCTTCGGGCCCGCGAGCTCGACGTCCTGCACGACCAGCGGCTCGCCGAAGCGCTCGAGCACGGCGGCGCGGATCTTCATCCGCTCTTGCTCATCATCCGGCGAATGCGATTGAGGACGGCGGGGGCGATGTCCGAACGCGGGGGCGCGACGGACTTCACACCGTGCACGCCGGACAGCGCCGGCTCGACCACCGCGACATGCGTGAAGTTGACCGCCGGGCAGCCGCGGCAGGCGCCCCGGTAGTCCAGCGTCACGACGCCGTCGGAGACGTCGGCGACCGCCACGTCTCCTGCATGACCTCGCAGGCGCCGTCGAACGCTCACCAGCGCGGCGTCCAAGGCAGCGCGCGCGGGAGCATCGGTCGAGGAGCGCGTGTCGCCACTCGGGCCCGGGATCGGCTGCTCGTCCATTGCCCGGCCCTACTTCGCCTGCTGCAGCGCGTTTGCCTTGGCGGCGAGGTCGATCCCGAGGGCGTTGGCGAAGCTCTCGGCGAAGATCTTGCGCCGGACGTCGTCGGTGATCGGTGGGTAGCCGTAGCGGTCCTGCAGCTCCTCCGGCATCTCCAGGGTGGCCAGCAGATCGATGTAGGCCTGGAGGTTCGGCCAGATGAACGCGTCGGTGCCGTAGCACAGGCGGTCCGCGCCGACATGGAGCAGCCCCTTGCCGAGGCGGTGGAGCATCTCGTACGGCTGGACGAAGTAGTGATTGAACAGCAGCGGCAGCACCAAAAAGACGTTCGGGAACCGGGTGGCGACGCTGATCGTCTCGTCGATGTACGGGTCGCCCATGTGGTGCATCCCGAAGTTCAGCTGCGGGAAGTCGTAGGCCGCCTGTTGCAGGTCGTTGGGCGCCAGCGTCTCGACGCGCTGCAGCCCCAGCGGCAGACCTTTGTGAAACTGGACCGCCTTGATGCCGAGCTCGATCGCCTTCTCCCAGAGGGGGTACGCGATCTGCTCGTCGTCGGCGCGCCACCAGGTACGCATGTTCTGCGCCTGGTAGAACTTGAAGCTGACAGCGCCATACTCCTCGACTTGGCGTTCCATCTCCTCGAGCGCGCCCTTGACACCCTGGTACACGGGGTCGACGCCGCCACAGAAGAACAAGCGGTCAGGGTTCGATCGGGCGAGCTCGTAGCTGGGCTGGGCGGGGGCCAGCCCGTCCTTGAACAGGGCGAACAGCGGAACGGTCTGCACCATGGCGAAGTCGGTGTCCGACTCCTCGAAGAGCACCTTGTTGGCCCACTCGTGCGTGGGCGGCTTGTCGACGGCCTCGTGCGCGACAGCGTGCCCGCCGCGCTGGGCTGACCAGTCCAGCGCAGCGTGGAAGCCGCCCTTGAGGTACCTGGCGTCGTCGTTGAGCAGGAGCTCGTCGCTGAAGTCGTGAACATGCACGACGGAGTCAAAGACCAACATGCCGTTCTTCATCGCAGCCTCTCTCGCTGCCCGACGCCGTAGCGCTGCACCGCGGGGTGCTGGGCGTACGGCCACGTGGCTTCCGGGATCATGTAGTCGACGGTGGTGTACCGACCGGCGACCGTGTCGGCCAGGGATTCTGGCCCGGGATAGCCGATGACGCGCCACCCGATGGAGTCCGCGTTCCCGCCGTACACGGGGTCGGCGTAGAAGCCCTGCCGAGTGTGCAGGACGAGCATCTCGAAGAAGCCGAGGCCCTCGTCGCTGACCGGCTGGTTCGTCGGTGGCGCGCCGCCGACGCCGCCGTCGCCCAGCGTCTGGGGCTCCAGTGAGACCCGCCCCGGACGTGGCTGACCGGACAAGGCCTCGAGGACGTCGTCCTGCTCCTGTTCAGTGAGCTCGACGAAGGGCTTGCCGAACCGGTCCTCGCTGAGGTCGTCCATCTCGGCGATGCCCTCGCGGTAGACCTGCTGGCGGTGGGCGATGCGCTCCTCCCAGGCCTCGGCGTCCTTCCCGCTCATCTGCAGGAAGCCGCTGCCGTCGGCGCTGGCGTAGATGAACTGGATGCTGGCGAGGAAGCGGTCCAGGAAGCGGATCACGCGAGCCTCGCGGGCACCCGGATCACGGTCGGTCGGAATGATGCGAGCGGTCGCGGCTTCCACGGTGTTCCACTCGTGCTCGGAGAAGAACAAAGGTGTCTGGTCGTCGTCGGCGCCGATCGGAACGATCGACCACTGTGACTGGCTGGCCATGTGCGATCTCCTTAGATCTGAGCCGTGGTGAGGTCGCGCGGGCCCCGCACCGCTTCTGCGGTGCGGCCCTTGGCGTGCACGTCGATGATGTACTCGCTGCACCGCCACGCGTTGGCCATGATCGTGAGCGTGGGGTTGACCCCGGTGGATGTCGGGAAGAAGCTGCCGTCGAAGACGTACAGGTTGGGGATGTCGTGCGTCTGGCACCACTTGTTGACCACCGACGTGGCCGCGTCGTCGCCCATCCGCGCGGTTCCCATCTCGTGGCAGCAATTCCCGGTGATCTTGTCCATATGCACCGGGATGACCTTGCTGGCGCCCGCGACCTCGAGGATCTCGACGTTCTTGTCGACCTGCCACTTGGCGTGGGCGTAGTCGTTCTCGTGGGGCGTGTGGGTGATCCGGGCGACCGGGAGCCCCCATGCGTCCTTGACGTCGTCGTCCAGGTCCACGAGGTTGGACTCGACGGGCAGGTCCTGGACCATCACCCCGAGCTTCATGCTGTGGTTGAAGAAGTCGCGGTCGGTGTCCTTCGCGGCCTGTCCCCACGTCGGGCGGCCGGGGAAGGTCCAGTTGATCGGGTGACCGAGCATCGACGCGAAGATGAGCGTGCCCAGCAGGTGGCCGCGGTCGTAGTCGGTCTGGTAGAAGTCGAAGGACATCACGTTCATGTAATGGCCGGCCCAGGGATACAGCGGGTCGACCACCTCTTTGTCGAAAAGTCCGATCGCGAAGAGGTACTCGTGGAACGTGCAGTTCCTGCCGACCTGACCGCTGCTGTTGGCGAGCCCGTCCGGGAACTGCGCGTTGGCGGAGAGGTGCAGCAGGCGCGCGGTCTCGATGCCGCCCGCGCCGAGGATGACGACGTCCGCCTCCTGCTCGAACTCGTCGCCGTCGGCGTCCCTGTACACCACGCCCTTGGCGCGGCCGTCGGGATGGACGGTGATCTGCGTGACGTAGCTGTCGGGCCGCAGGTCGAGGCGCCCGGTCGCCAGCGCGTCCGGGATGAACGTGTTGGCGGCCGACGACTTGGCGCCGACGGGGTCCGGGTACTGCTGCCAGAAGCCCGTGTAGGGGAACGGCTTGCGGCCGTTGTAGGGCTCCGTGACCATCGCCTGAGGGATGGGGAAGGTGTTGTGGCCCATCCTGGCCATGGCCTGCGCGAAGATGCGGCCGTAGTGGGAGAGCTTGACCGGCGGGGTCGGGTAGCCCGCGGTGCGCGGCGCTTCCCACGGATTCGCCCCGGCGAGCCCTGACGTGCCGAGCTCCCACTCGACCCGCGTGTAGTACGGCTCGAGGTCCCAGTAGCCGATCGGCCAGTCGACCAGGCTCGACCCGGGCACCTCGCCGTGCAGGGAGCGCAGGCGGAAGTCATCGAGCGTCATCCGCGGGACGATGCCGCCCCAGTGGATCGTGCCGCCCCCGACGCCCTGCGGCGTCGGCGAGAACTGCACGACCTGGGTCTCGGTCTCCTCGTTCGGGCGGTACGTCCGCGGCTTGAGCTTCGGGTCCGGCCACACGTAGTTGCGGTTGAGGTACTTCAGCTCGTCGCCGGAGAAGTGCTCGTTGCGGAGCCAGGGGCCGCGCTCCAGCGCGACGACCTTCAAGCCGGCCTCGGTCAACACCTTGGCGGCGGTGCCTCCAGATGCCCCGGCGCCCACGATGCAGACGTCCACTCGTTCCGGAGCCCTCTTCCTGCTCTGCATGACTCTCCCCTTGCTATGCGGCCGCCGTGTCGATCACGACGGACTTGACCTGGGTGTACTCGCGGAGTGCATCGAGCCCGTTCTCACGGCCGATGCCGCTCGTCTTGAACCCGCCATACGGAAGCGACGGGTGCAGTCGCCGGTAGGTGTTGACCCAGACGACTCCAGCGTCGAGACGGGCGGCGACGCGGTGCGCGCGACCGATGTCGCCTGTCCAGACGCCGGCGACCAGGCCGTATCGAACCCCGTTGGCAAGGGCCACAGCCTCATCCTCGGTCGAGAAGGGCTGCACGGTCACGACCGGGCCGAAGATCTCGTCCTGGAACACGGGCGACTCGGGTCGGACACCGCCCAGGACGGTCGGCTGCATGTAGTAGCCGTGGGCCAGTCGGTCGGCGTCCGGGTAGTGGCGGCCGCCGCCGAGGTGGAAGTCCGCGCCCTCCTGCCGGGCCACGGACAGATAGCCCTCGATGCGCTCGAGTTGGCGCGTGGAGACGATGGCGCCGACCTCGGTGGCCGGGTCGGCCGGATCGCCGACCTCCAACGCCGCGGCACGCTCGACATAGCGCTCGACGAACTCGTCGTAACGGTCCTCCTGGACGAGCACCCGGGACGCCACCGTGCACTGCTGGCCGGCGTTGACGAACATCCCGCCGACCGCCTTCTCGACGGCGCCCGGCAGGTCCGCGTCGGAGAACACGACGAACGGCGCCTTGCCCCCGCACTCCGCCGTGAGGCGCTTGAACTGCTGTGCGGCGACCGCCCCGATCCCCTGTGCGGTGCGCTCGCTGCCGGTGAAGGAGACCTTCGCCACCAGCTCGTGCGAGACCAGCGCGGCGCCGGCAGTGCCGCCGTAGCCGGGTACGACGTTCACGACGCCAGCCGGGAATCCCGCCTGCTCGACGAGCGTCGCCAGCCGCAGGCAGCTCGCGGGGGCGTGCTCGGAGGGCTTGAGCACCACGGTGTTGCCGGTGGCCAGCGCCGGTCCGAGCTTCCAGGCCGCGATGAGCAGCGGCGAGTTCCACGGGATGATCGCGCCGACGACGCCCAGCGGCTGCGGGATCGTGTAGGCCCAGTCGCTCGAGGAGAGTGGCAGGTACTCGCCGGACAGCTTGTCGGCGGCGCCGGCGAAGTAGCGCAACCAGTTCGCCGCGTTCGCCACGTCCATCCGCGCCTGCGTGATGGGCTTGCCGTTGTCCGTCGAGTCGACGTCGGCGAGCTCCCCGGCCGCTTGGTCGACCAGACGCCCGAGCTCGGCGAGCGCCCGACCGCGCTCCGTGCCGGTCGTCCTCGACCATGGCCCGGACGTGAAGGCAGCGTGGGCAGCGTGGACGGCGCGGTCGACGTCGGCGGCCTCGGCCGCCGCCACCGAGGCCCAGACCTCTCCGGTGGCGGGGTTGACCGAGTCGATCCGGGTGCCGTCGACCGGCGGTGTGAAGGCGCCATCGATGTAGAGACGGTCGAAGTCCGAGGACGTCCCGGACACCTTCCCCGTATCGAGCACCCGGGCGGGCACTAGGAGCGCGTCGAGCCGGCGCCCGAGGTCGACGCCATGCTCCCGGAGCTCAGGCGCACGCCGCGGCGGGCCAGCTCCTGCTGCAGCTCCCCGACGTCGATGGCCGGCACCTCGCCGTCGCGCTCGGCAGCGATCGATGCCGCGACGCCCGCGGCCTCGCCGGAGGTCAGACAGGCGACCATGTTGCGCGTGGCGCCATGCGCGACGTGGTCGGCGGAGATGCAGCGGCCCGCGACGAGCACGTTGCTCAGCCCGGTCGGAATGAGAGAGCGCAGCGGGATATCGTAGGTGCCGTCGCCGCCGATCTGGACGAACGACGCCTGACCGGTGTCCGGGTCGTGGATGTCCACCGGGAAGCAGCCCTGGCCGATGCCGTCCTCGAATTCGCGGCCGGCCTCGATGTCCGCGCGCGTGATCTCGTAGTGCCCGAGGACGTTGCGCGTCTGGCGCACGCCGGCGAAGGCCGCCGGCACGTAGTAGGTGCCCTCGAAGCCGGGCACGTTGGCCTTGAGGAACTCGCCGATGCGCGCCGCCTGCCGCGTGAGCTCGACGGTCGCCCGCGACATGGCCAGCGGGTCCGTGCCGTCGACGCCGAACACCGCCGTGGTGTTGACGTTGATCTGGTTCGGCCAGACGGTGTTGAAGAACACCATGTGGTCCTTGTTCGGGAAGATCTTGTCCCGCAGCACAAGATCGTTCCAGCGGCCGAAGCTGCCGCGGAAGTACACCGGGAGGGGATCCGGGTAGTCGGGACGCGTCGCCCACGCCGCGTCGCCCTCGCCGACGGCCTCGAAGATCTTCGCGTTGTCGGTGCCGAAGCAGCGCAGGAGCATCGAGACCGGCTGCATCTTGCCGGTGCGCTCTTCGCCCTTGCGGTACTGCGCGCCGGCGGCCACCGCGACGTCGGCGTCACCGGTCGCGTCGATGACCGTCTTCGCGTGCACGGGACGCAGCTGGTTCTTCATGGCGACCTGGACGGCCTTCACCGTGCCGTCGTCGGACTCGACGCCCACCGCGTTCACGCCGTACAGGACCACCACGCCGGCCTCGGCGAGGACCTCGGTCGCGACGATCCGGAACAGGTCCCCGTCGACCGGAGTCACGGAGTGCACGAATCCGCCGTACGGGATGTGTCCGACGGCGCCACCACGTTCGATCAACCGGTCGACGAGCTCCTGAGCGATGCCGAAGACCGCCTGCTCGCCATAGCGGGTGATGTAGCTGTGCAGGCACAGCCCCGTGGTGGCGTTGCCGCCGACGAACGGCTTGTTCTCGAGGAGGACTGTGCTCGCTCCGCCGCGCGCGGCGGCGGTCGCGGCGGCGACGCCTGTGATGCCGCCACCCACGACGAGGACGTCGCACTGAAGTGCTTCTGGGCTCATGGTCCGGGATTCCCTCTCGTAGTCAGCGGCTGTGCCGCGGGCCGTCTCCGACCATGTGCGTCCTGAGGAACTGCGCCCACCACGCGATGTGCTCGCGCATCCGGCGTTCGGCGACCTCTGGATCCGCTTGGTCGATCGCCTCGGCGATCTTGAGATGCTCTTCGGCGGCGCGCATGGCCAACGGGCGCGAGGCCTGGCCGTAGCACATGCGGCGACAGAGCTCGACGCGGTCGGCGATGACCGCGGACATCTCGATGATCACGGAATTCCGGCTGCCGCGGATGATCGTGTCGTGGAAGTCGTTGCCCAGCTCGGCCACGGCCCCATCGTTCATCGACAGTGAGTCGCTGAGCAGGGCGTGATACTTCTCGGTGAAGGGCGCGAGAACCTCGGGCTCCATGCGCTCTGCGGCGAGCCGGCTCGCCATGCCTTCCAGAGCCTCGCGCGTCTCGTAGAGGCTCTGCATGTTCTCGGCGGTCAGGCTGCGAACGTACGCGCCACGACCAGGCGTGATCGACACGAGCCCGTCGCGCTGCAGCTGGATCAAGGCCTCGCGCACGGGAACGCGGCTGACCTCCAGCTCCTGCGCGACCAGACGCTCCGGAATCGGGTGTCCGGGGGCGTATCGCCCCTGCATGATGTCGTCCCGCACCCGGCTGCGAGCGAACTCGGTCTTGCTCAAGGCGGCGGACTGGTTCGTCTTTTCGATCAACTCGTTCGTCTCGTTCCGCGGTCCGGGCAGCCCACCGGCGAGCGGTCGGTGGTGGATGCTGCACCCATCAACAAGAGTTCGCCGGTGCCAAGAGTATCCAAGGCCGAGCCTCTTACCGGTCGTCCGAAGCGCCCTGCAGCGCCGCACGCCGGTCACTGGTAGACCAGTGGTATACGGGATTCAAGGACGGTATACCGTCGGTCTACCGATGTCAACTCCGGGTGCGATGACGGACGGCCTGGCGCGCGTTCGCGAGCGCCGACGGACCCTTCGCGCGTCAGTCGAGCCGTGCGTAGGCGGGGACGGTGAGGAACTCAGGGAACTCGTCCGCGAGGGCCACGAGCTCGAAGACCTCACGCGTCTCGTCGGGCCGGCCCTTCTCCCAGACGTCGTCGCCGACCTCGGCACGGATGCGCGCCGTCTCCTCGTCGAGGATCGCGCGGACGAGATCGCGGGTGATCGCGCGACCGTCCTCGAGCCTGGCGCCGTGGCGGATCCACTGCCAGATCTGCGAGCGGGAGATCTCGGCCGTCGCGGCGTCCTCCATGAGGTTGTTGATGCCGGCCGCGCCGCGGCCTCCGAGCCAGAACGAGATGTACTGGAAGCACACGTTGACGTTCCCGCGAAGCCCGGCCTCCGTGATCGCCCCGGGCGTCGAGGCGGTGTCGAGGAGGTTCGCGGCGGTCACGTGCACGTCGTCGCGTCGGCGAGCGATCTGGTTGGGCCGCTCGCCGAGCACGGCGTCGAACGCCGTCCTGGCGACGTCGACGACGTCGGGGTGTGCGACCCACGTCCCGTCGAAGCCCATCCGCGCCTCGCGTTCCTTGTCGGCGTGGACGGCCTCGACGGCGCGCCGGTTCGCGTCGGGATTCGTGCGCGAGGGGATGAGCGCCGCCATGCCACCCATGGCGAACGCCCCGCGCCGGTGACAGGTCGCCACGAGCAGCTCGGCGTAGGCGGCCATGAAGGGGACCGTCATCTTCACGTCGTTGCGATCGGGCAGCACGAACTCGGGCCGGTCCCGGAAGCACTTGATCGCCGAGAAGATGTAGTCCCACCGTCCCGCGTTGAGGCCGTAGGAGTGGTCGCGCAGCTCGAACAGGATCTCCTCCATCTGGAACGCGGCCGGCAGCGTCTCGATGAGGACGGTGGCGCGGATCGACCCGCGCGGGATGCCGAGCGCGTCCTGGGCCCACACGAAGACGTCGTTCCACAGGCGAGCCTCGAGATGATGCTCGAGCTTTGGCAGATACAGGTAGGGCGCCGAGCCGTGCTCGAGCGTCCGCGCCGCCGAGTGGAAGGCGAAGAGCCCGAAGTCGAGGAACGCTCCCGCCAGCGGCTCGTCGTCGAGCCGCAGGTGCTTCTCGTCCAGGTGCCAGCCGCGCGGTCGGACCAGGAGCGTCGCGATCGCGTCGCCCAACTCGTAGCGCCGACCGTCCGAGCTCTCGTACGTGATGGTGCCGTCGATCGCGTCGATCAGGTTCGCCTGCCCGGAGATCTGGTTGCTCCACGTCGGGGAGCTCGCGTCCTCGAAGTCGGCCATGAAGCCGAGGGCGCCTGAGTTCAG
>DASVFT010000169.1:0-9733 GCA_036379935.1 Solirubrobacteraceae bacterium
CAGGGCGTCGGTGCGCCGCAGGCGCTGGGCGTCAACGCGCGGGCGCCAGTGAACGGCCGCCAGCTCCGGAAGCTCCGTCGCCACGGGCGGACCGCGCTCAGCCGCCCGAGATCGGCCGGCGCATGATCACGAGCTCGGCGTCCAGCGGCAGCTCGCGCACGTGCTCGGCCTGGCCTTCGCCCGTCGAGACCATCGCGAAGTACCCCCGATCGAGCTCCGCGCGGAAGGCCTGGACGGCGGCCTCCACGGCCTGAGCGTCGTCGGCTCTCCACTCCGCCAGCGTGGTGTGGCCGGACTGGTCCATGCGGATGAGACGGGACATGCGCACCTCCTTCGGCTCGGTCGTCCCATGGTACGCCCGGCCCGCCTCGGCCGAAGCCGTTTCGTGCGCGGTCAGGCGTCGTGGGGCAGCGCGTCGCCCGAGAGCTCGGGCGCGACGGTATCCCCGTCCGCGGCATCCAGCGTCCGGAGGGCCTTCACGCAGTTGCGTCCCGCCGACTTGGCCGCGTACAGCGCGCGATCGGCACCGCGCAGGAGCGCCTCGGGCGAGACGGCGTCACCGGGGAACATCGCGACGCCGAAGCTGGCCGTCGCGCCCTCGGAGATCCCCGGTACGCGCAGGTTCGCGATGGCGAGCCGCAGCTTGTTGCACGCCACAAGGGCGCCGTCGAGATCGGTGTTGGAGAGCACGAGGAGGAACTCCTCGCCGCCGAAGCGCGCCACGAAGTCGCTGGCGCGGACGGTCTTGCACGCGATGTCCCCAACCGCGGCCAGGAGGTGGTCGCCCTTCTCGTGACCGTAGACGTCGTTGACCTTCTTGAAGTGGTCGAGGTCGAACAGCGCCACCGCGCAGCATGTGACGCTGCGATCGGCGCTGGCGAGCATGAGCTTCAGCGTCTCCTCGGCGGCACGGCGATTGGCCAGGCCGGTGAGCGCGTCTGTCGCGGCGCGCGTCTCGGCCAGCTTCAGGTTGCGCATGCTCGCCAGCACCGGCGCCGCGTGGGCGACCGCGTCGGTGACGCGCCGGCGTCCGTCTTCGTCGAGGGGATCCGGGGTCTCGACGAGGACCGATCCGATCACCTCGCCGCCCACGAGCGAGGGCACGCAGGTCACGGCGCCGTCCAGCGTGCCGCACAGCTCGCAGGCCAGGAGCGGCGAGGCCCCGGGCGCGCGGTGGTTGGGCTGCCCGAAGCGCACGGCAAGGCAGTCCTCCGGCTCGGCTTGCAGGAGCGTGGTCGCGAGCGGCGAGTCGGGCGGGACCGCCGTGACCGCCTCGAGCCTCTCGTCGTCGCTGTCGCTGTTCAGCACGGTCGCCAGGCTGTCTGGAAGTCCGCGTTCGAGCTGGCGCTTGAGCATGCGCTGGGCCTCGCGCTGCGTGCGCGTGCCCTGCAGCGCGCGGCCGAACTCCTCCTGCTCGGCGCGCCGGCGGCGATCCTCGAGCAGGAGCCGCTTGTCCTCCACGACGCGCGCCGCGTAGCGCCGCCAGGATCGCAGCGCGGCGAGCCCGCCGGCGGCGAGGACGAGGGCGGCCAACCCGAGCGCCGCGAACAGGGTCGCGCGGTGCCAGGTGCGGTCGCTCGCGGACTGGGCGAGGAAGGCGCGCTCGTGCAGGGTCGCGTTCTCCTGGGAGAAGCGATCGAGCAGCCGCGCGCGCGCGGCCGCGTCGCGCGGACGGTCCTCGCGGGGCGCGACGAGCGCGCGGATCGCGGCGAGGCGCCAGCGGTCGACGAGGTCGGACTGCGCGCGCAGGAGCGCGCGCTCCCGAGAGCCCGGCTGCGTGACGGCGACCGCCCGCGACAGCGCGTGGTCGAACCCGTGGCTCAGGCGATCGAAGCTCGCCACGTCGCCCGGTGGCGTCCGCTCGACGAGAAGCGCCTGGCGCAGGAGCTGGGACTCCATGGCGTCGTTCGCCTCGAGCAGCCGATGCCCGCGGTCGTTGCCGCCCCAGACGGCGACGGCGGCCACGGCGATGGTCGCAGCGGCAAACAGCACGCCGAGCACGAGTGGAAGGGGGCGTATGGCCGGACGCCGGAACGCGGGCACGCGGAGGGACATGTCCCTTGCATCGGAACGGCCCGCGCGATCCTTGAGGTCTACAGCCCGAGCTTGGACCGCACGAGGCGCGTGACCTCTCCGCCGTCCGCGCGGCCGCGCGTCTCGCGCATCACGTGCCCCACGATCACGCCGATCGGCTTCATGTCGCCGTTGCGCAGGCGCTCGGCGATCTCGGGATTGGCGTCGAGCGCGGCCTGGACCGCGGGCTCCAGCGCGTCGTCGCCTCCGACCGTTGCCAGGTCCTCCTCGTCGACGATCGCGGCCGGGTCGCCGCCCTCGGCGACGAGCCGGTCGAGGACCTGCTTGGCCGCGCCCTGCGTGACCCTCTTCTCGCTCACGAGCCCGACGAGCGTGGCCAGGGCGCCGGGTGCCACCTTGGACTGCGCCGGGTCCTCGACGTCGATGCGAGCCACGAGCTCGTTGACCCAGTTGGCCAGCGGCTGGGGCTCGATGCCGTTGCCCGACAGCGCCGCCTCGAAGTAGTCGCCCAGCTCGGCGCGCCAGGCCAGCAGCCTCGCCGAGTCGGCGGTGAGGCCGAGGTCGCGCTCGAAGCGCTCGGCTCGGGCCGCCGGCAGCTCGGGAAGCGCGGCGCGCGCCCGCTCGAGCATCTCGTCGCTGATCGCGATCGGGACGAGGTCGGGCTCGGGGAAGTAGCGGTAGTCGTGCGCCTCCTCCTTGGAGCGCAGCGACGTGATCGTCTCGGTCCGCGGGTCGAAGTGCAGTGTCTCCTGCACCACCTCCTGGCCGGCGCGCAGCAGCGTCTCCTGGCGGGCGATCTCGGCGCGGATCCCCTTCTCCAGAAAGCGGAAGGAGTTCATGTTCTTCAGCTCGGTCTTGGTGCCGAGCTCGCGCGTGCCGACGCGACGGATGGAGACGTTGGCGTCGCAGCGCAGCGAGCCCTCCTCCATGTTGACGTCGCTCACGCCCAGCTGGCGCAGGGTGGCACGGAGCAGGCGCAGCCACTCGCCCGCCTGCTCGGCCGAGCGCACGTCGGGTTCGGTGACGATCTCCACCAGCGGCGTTCCCCCGCGGTTGAAGTCGACGACGGAGGTCTCGGCGCCGTGGATGCGCCCGCTGGTGCCCGTGTGCACGAGCTTGGCCGCGTCCTCCTCGAGGTGTACGCGGTGGATGCGGATGTCGCCCAGCCGCCCGCCGCGGCACAGGGGCTCGTCGTACTGGCTGATCTGGTAGCCCTTGGGCGAGTCGGGATAGAAGTAGTTCTTGCGATGGAAGATCGAGCGGGGGGCGAGCTCGCAGCCCAGCGCCAGCCCGATCAGCAGCCCGTAGTGGATGGCGCGCTCGTTGGCCACGGGCAGCGCGCCGGGAAGCGCGAGGCAGACCTCGCAGGTCCGGGTGTTCGGCGGCTCCCCGAACGAGAGCTCGCAGCCGCAGAACATCTTCGTCCGCGTGCTGAGCTGGACGTGGATCTCGAGGCCGATCACGGCTTCGTAGTCGGTCACGTGCGCGCCCCGGAGCTGTCGAAGCCGATCGCCTGCTCGAGCGCGTAGGCGGTGTCGAGGATCCGGTTCTCGCTGAACGCCGGGCCCGCGAGCTGGAAGCCGACGGGCAGCCCCTCGCTCAGCCCGGCGGGGATCGAGACGGCCGGGATCCCCGCCAGCGGCATGGGCGCGGTGAAGTAGTCGTTGAGGTACATGGCCAGTGGGTCGTCGGTCTTGGCGCCCAGCGGGAAGGCGACGCCCGGGCTCGTGGGCGTGACGACAAAGTCGACGTCCTCGAACGCGCGACGGAAGTCGTCGGCGATCTTCGTGCGCACGCGCTGGGCGCGCCCGTAGTAGGCGTCGTAGTAGCCGCTGGAGAGCGCGTAGGTACCGATGAGGATGCGGCGCCTGACCTCGGCGCCGAAGCCGTCGTGACGCGTCTTGGTGTACATGGTCAGCAGGTCGTCGGCCTCGCGGCGCAGGCCGTAGCGCACGCCGTCGTAGCGCGCGAGGTTCGACGAGGCCTCGGCCGGCGCGATGACGTAGTAGGCGCTGATGGCGTAGTCGGCGTGCGGGAGCGCCACGCGCTGGATGGTCGCCCCCAGCTCGTGGGCGAGGTCGAGCGTGGCCTCGAAGCGCTCCATGACCCCGGGCTCCACGCCCTCGCCCGTGAGGTCCTCGGGCACGCCGAGGCGGATGCCGTCGAGGCGCTGCGCGGTGGGCAGCCGCACCGGCTCGGGGAAGGCGACCGAGGTGGCGTCGCGCTCGTCCTGGCCGACCATGTGCCGGAAGAGGAGGGCCGAGTCGGTGACGTCGCGGGTCAGCGGCCCGGCCTGATCCAGGCTCGACGCGAAGGCGATCATGCCGAAGCGGCTGACCGCGCCGTACGTGGGCTTCAGCCCGACGATTCCGCACAGCGCGGCCGGCTGGCGGATCGAGCCGCCGGTGTCGGTGCCCAGCGCCCAGGGCGCGCTCCCCGCGGCCACGGCGGCGGCGCTCCCGCCCGACGACCCGCCCGGCACGCGCGTGCGGTCCCACGGGTTGAGCGTCGGCCCGTAGGCCGAGTTCTCGGTCGAGGAGCCCATGGCGAACTCGTCCTGGTTGGTCTTGCCCAGCAGCGGCGCGCCGGCCTCGGCGAGCTGCCGGACCACGCTGGCGGTGTAGGGCGGGCGATAGCCCTCGATGATCCGCGAGCCCGCCTGCGAGGGAACGTCCTGCGTGCAGAAGAGGTCCTTGACGGCGAGCGGCACGCCGTGGAGCGGACCGCCATTGGTCTGGGGAGCCTCGTCGGCGACCCAGAGGTAGGCGTTGAGATCGTCGGCCGCGGCGCGCTCGCGGTAGGCCTCGAACAGCTCGCGACGGTCGAGGTCGCCGCGCTCGATGGCGGCCGCCGCCTGCGCGGCGGTCAGCGCGACGATGTCGGTGGCGCTCGTCATGCGGTGGGGCTCGGCACGCGGAAGCCGCCGTCGGCGACGTCGGGCGCCTGGGCGAGGGCCACGTCGCGCGGCAGGCAGGGCCGGGGCTCGTCGGGACGCAGCGCGTTGGCCAGCTCGACGGCGTGCGAGGTCGGCGGCACGTCGTCGAGGTCGAGCTCGCCGATCTTCTCGATGTGCTGGAGGATGTTCGAGAGCTCGCCGGAGATCTTCGTGACCTCGTCGTCGCTGAGCTCCAGGCGCGCCAGGCGCGCGACGTGGAGGACCTGCTCGCGGTCGATCATGCCCTCTGAGTCTAGGACGACACCGGCGGCGGAGCGGGCCGCGCCGGCGGCGGCTCGTACGCGCTCTCGGGCGCGCCGGTGCGCTCGTCGGCCATGGCGCGCCAGCCCCCGACCGCCAGGAGCAGGGCTGCGAGCAGGCCGAGATAGGCCGCACCCTCGATCGAGGTGGCCGCGTCGACGCCGGGCTGGGCCACCGCGACGCGCACGAGCACGGCCAGCGCGGCCAGCGTGCCCAGCAGCGCCGTCAGCACAGCGGCCGCGACCACCTGCGCCACCGGCCGGGCCGACAGCGTGGCGACGAGCAGCCAGCCGGCGACGGCGATCGCCGCGAGGCAGAGCAGCAGCGTCGGCCAGCCCAGCGCCGACCACCCGCTCTCGTGGCGCGGACCCACCCAGTCCAGGAACAGCGAGACCAGCAGCAGCGCCGCCCCCGCTCCGGCGAGCCACTCACCCGCCCGCAGGCGGCTCATCGCAGCGCCATGCGCGCCGCCTGCAGCGTGTTGCGCAGCAGGCAGGCGATCGTCATCGGGCCGACGCCGCCCGGCACCGGGGTGATCGCGCCGGCTACCTCGACGGCCGCGTCGAAGTCGACGTCGCCGTGCAGGCCGTCGTCGGCGCGGTTGATGCCCACGTCGATGACGGTCGCGCCCGGCTTGATCCAATCGCCCTTGACCATCCGGTCGCGCCCGACCGCCGCGATGAGGACGTCGGCGCGCCGGCAGACCTCCGCGAGGTCGCGCGTGCGCGAGTGCGACACGGTCACCGTCGCGTTGGCGCCGAGGAGGAGCTGGGCCATGGGCTTGCCGAAGAGGTTCGAGCGCCCGATCACGACGGCCTCCGCGCCTTCGAGCTGCGCGCCCGCCTCCGCCAGCAGCTCCATCACGCCCAGCGGCGTGCACGGGCGCAGGCCCTCGCGCCCGAGGGCGAGCAGGCCCGCGCTCACGGGGGTGAGGCCGTCGACGTCCTTGCCGGGATCGATGAGCCCGGTCAGCTCGACGCCGTCGAGGTGGTCGGGCAGCGGGAGCTGGCAGAGGATGCCGCTCACGGCCGGGTCGGCGTTGAGCTGCCCGATGAGCTCGACGAGCTCCTCGCGCGTGGCGTCGGCGGCCAGGCGATGGTCGAAGCCGCGCATGCCGACCTCGGCGGTGGCCTTCTGCTTGCCGCCGACATAGATGGCCGATGCGGGGTCCTCGCCGACCAGGATGGTCGCGAGGCCCGGCGGGCGCCCGTGCTCGGCGGTGAACTCCGCCACGTCGTCGCGGACCTGGGCGCGCACGCGCGCGGCCACCGCCTTGCCGTCGATCACCTGTGCTGCCATCGCGGCGGCGGAGGGTATCCGCCCGAGCCGACCCGCGGCCTGTCCCCTACCGCTTCTGGATCGGCGCGTACTCGGCCATGAGCTTGCGCTCCGAGCCGTCGGCGGCGAAGCGCACGACGACGATGCCGCCGGGCTCGACGCCGACCACCACGCCGTCTCCGAAGGCCGCGTGATGCACGTCGTCGCCCATCCGGAAGTCGGCGCTCGGCGCCGCGGCGCTCGAGCTCGACCACGACATCGCCCTCGGCCGCCCCGCCTGCGCAGCCACGGCTCCGATGGCCTGCAGCGCGCCCTCCTGGTCGGTGAGGTCGGGCGGGATCTCGCTCAAGAAGCGGCTCGGCAGCCCGTAGGACTGCGCGCCGAACACGGCCCGCCGGCGCGCGTAGGTCAGGTAGAGGTCGCGCATCGCCCGCGTGATCCCGACGTAGCAGAGGCGGCGCTCCTCCTCGAGCGTGCCCTCGTCGAGCGAGCGCGAGTGCGGGAAGACGCCCTCCTCGCAGCCGATCATGAAGACGATCGGGTACTCCAGGCCCTTGGCGTTGTGCAGCGTCATGAGCGTCACGAGGCCCTCGTCGTCGCGGCGCGTGTCGGCGTCGGCGACGAGCGCCACCTCCTGCAGGAAACGCTCGAGCGTCGCCTCCCCCTCGCCGCTCGCCGGCCCGCGGGCGTCGAACTCGCGGGCCGCCTCGACAAGCTGCTCGAGGTTCTCGATGCGTCCCTGCGCCTCGATCGTGCGCTCGGCCTCGAGCGCCTCGATGTAGCCGGTGTCGTGCAGGATGGCCTCGAGGAGGTCCCCCACCGGCACCTGGTCGGCGGCGCGATCGCGCAGGGCGGTCATGGTCGTCATGAAGCGCTCGAAGGCGCGGATGGCCGCGGTCCCGAGCCCCGGCACCGCGGCGGGCTCCGCCGCCGCGTCCCATACCGGGATGCCCATCGTCTGGGCGTGGCCCACCACGCGCGACTGCGACGTCTGCCCGATGCCCCGCTTGGGCGAGTTGGCCACTCGCGTGAAGGAGACGACGTCCTGCGGGTTGGCCAGGATGGTGAGGTAGGCGATGGCGTCCTTGATCTCGGCGCGCTCGTAGAACTTCGTGCCGCCGATGACCTGGTAGCCGATCTCGCGGCGCACGAGCGTGTCCTCGAGGACCCGCGATTGCGCGTTGGTCCGGTAGAAGACCGCGATCTCGGCGCGCGACACGCCCTCGTCCACGAGCCGCTCGATCTCGCCCACGACGTAGCGCGCCTCGGCGTGCTCGTCGTCGAGCTCGCGGACCTTGACCTGATCCCCCTCCCCCAGGTCCGTCCACAGGCTCTTCCCCATCCGCCCGCGGTTGTGCCCGATGACGGCGTTGGCGGCATCGAGGATCGTCTGCGTCGAGCGGTAGTTCTGCTCGAGCCGCACAACGTTCGCGTCTGGGAAGTCATCGCGGAAATTGAGGATGTTGGTGATGTCGGCGCCGCGGAAGCTGTACACCGAGTTGTGCGTGATGAGACCAGACGCAACGAAGTTGTGCGTCCCCTCGATGTTGAGGTCGTAGACCGGCCGATCGAGCTCGACCCGCTCAACCGACTCGACGATGTCGTAGCCACCGTCCTCGGTGAACATCGCCATGCCGGGACGCACCGATGAGGCATGCATGAACGGAAGCGAGTTGATTCGTCCGGCCTGAGGCGCGCCCAAGCGCGCGACGTACCTGACCCGCACATCGGTCACCGCCGCGATCCGCCGCACGAGCTCGTCCACGGCAGTCATGTCTCGGCACGATGTCTCAGCGCGCCAGGACTCGGAATCGGATCGTGGGCACTTGACCCTGAGTCCGAGCCGCTCTAGCCGCTCGCGTACCTTTTCATCTCGCCCTCCGAGAGAAACCGTGTGCGACAGCGAGTTTCCGTGCCGTGCGGCGCACAACGTCACGACCACATTCCGTCGTGCTCCGCCGTATCGCTGTGGCACGTGATGCGGTGTCTCGGGCCAGAGCCATTCGTCATGGAGGAGACGGACGCCGCCCTCCTCTGAGTCCACGCTCGCAAAAACTCGATCCAGCAGCTCTTGAGACTTTGCGATTGCGTCACCGCGCACGCCGGGCCACGCGGTGAAAGGCACCGTCGGAAGCTGATAGTGCAGAGCAAGAATCGCTTCCGCGACCCTCGCCTCAGCCTCGGTCTCGTGAGTTGACACAACCCACGCGGAGTCGGCGCCTTCTTTCATCGCTCGTGTCATGACGCCGCACACCGATCGTCCACGACGATCGAGCGTGCGCGTCGTCCCGACGCGACAGCCGTAACCACGGCGGCGCATGAGATACGTCAGGTACATCGGGGGAGTCAATCCGGCGCGGTAGCCGGCGAAGTGGGTGTGCTCGGGTGTCGAGACGATCTCGCGCCCGCCGCGGGTGCGAATGCGGATGCCGTCTGTCCGGGTCGAGGAGAACGTGTCCGTGACGCGCGCGCCGCGCAGGTCCCCGCTGCCGTAGCTGGAGAGCACCATGTCGCCGACGCGGACGTCCTCGATGGGCTTCGTCGTTCCATCCGCCATAGTGATCGGCGTGCCTTCGACCAGGCACTGGTCGTCGTCGCCGACGACCGCGAGGTTGCGGTGCTCGCCGGCCAGGAGCTGGAGGAGGCGGTACTGGGCGTGGTTGGTGTCCTGGTACTCGTCGACGAGGACGTGGCGGAAGGCGGCGGCGTAGCGGGCGCGAACCTCGGGGAAGAGCTCGAGGACGTTGACCGTGCGCACGAGGAGGTCGTCGAAGTCCATCGCGTTCATGCGATGCAGGTCGCGTTCGTAGAGCTCATAGACGTCGGCGACGGTCTGCTCGAAGAAGCCGTCGACCTGCTCGCGGTAGGCCCCGGCGTCGCGCAGCTTGTTCTTGGCGTCGGAGATCTGGTGCTGCATGGCCGCCGGGGTAAAGCGCTTGGGGTCGATGCCCAGCTCGTCGATGCAGCGCTTGACCAGGCGGCGCGAGTCAGCGGCGTCGTAGATCGTGTACTGGCGCGTATAGCCCAGGCGCGGCGCCTCGGCCCGCAGCAGGCGCGCGCAGGCAGCGTGGAAGGTCATGACCCACATGCCGCGGGTCGAGCGGCCGAGCAGCAGCTCGACGCGCTCGCGCATCTCCTGCGCCGCCTTGTTGGTGAAGGTGATCGCCAGCACCTCCTGGTGGCTGATGCGCCCGCTGTGCACCAGCCAGGCCAGGCGATGGGTCA
>DASVFT010000170.1:0-20800 GCA_036379935.1 Solirubrobacteraceae bacterium
TGGCACGGCGAATGGCCGCATTGAGGCTCTGCGCGTTGCCCGCCACGCCGGCCCCCAGCGACCCGATGATGAGGCTCAAGCGCTCGCGATAGGGGCGGCGCAGGATGTCGTTGACGAGGTCCGGTGCCACGGTCGACGCCGTGTGGGTGACGTCGATGACCGAGCCCGGGGGCAGCACCGCCCTGGCCGTGCCGGGCTGGCAGTCGACGAAGTACTCGCCGATGAGCGACTGCGGGCGCGACTCGCAGAAGACGTCGGTGCGCAGCGAGCCGAAGCCCTTGCGGTCGATGCGGAACCCGACCAGCGCCCGGTTGCTGGGCCGGTCGAGCTTGATGTCGGTGATGTGTCCGGCCCGCACGCCGGCCACCTTCAGGTCGCCCCCCTTGATGAGTCCGAAGGCGTTGTCGAACGCCACCCAGTACGCGCCCTTGTCGCGGTCCGAGGGCTCGCCGGCGACCACCATCCACCCGACGGCGACGCCGGCCACGAGCAGGAGGGCGAGGACGGCGCGCTTCATGGCCCCAACGGCCCTTCCGAGGCGTCGCACGGGAAGCTGGACGTCGGCTTGTAGAGCGCGCCGCGCTCGATGGCGCCCGGGCAGCGCCAGCGCTGGTTCACCGAGGTGGCGTCCTTGAACGCCTGGTCCTGCTCGGCCGGCGTGAGCAGCGGCTCGAGCACGCCGTCGGCAGGCGCGAAGAGGTTGAGGTGGATCGCCGCGCGGCTCGCTCCCCCCAGGGCGTCGTAGAGGCCCGAGTGGCTGAAGTCGTCGAACCAGCCCGTGAGGTCGGGCACGTAGGGTCGTGCGGTGGCCAGCTCCGGCGTCGCCTGCCTCAGCGCATCGGTCGACCCCGGAAAGGCCCCGGCGCGCTGCTTGCCGTCGCGTCGCGTCGGCCCGACGGCGGCGCCGCGCAGCGGGACCGCCGAGCGCGTCAGCTCGACGAGGTCGTTCGAGGGCCCCGAGGAGCGCACGAGGCGCGAGAGGTCGCGCAGGGTCGGGCGCGCGTCGCGGGCCAGGGGACGCAGCTCGGCCAGGAAGGGGCGCAGCTTCTTCGCCACCGGCTTGGACTCGTCGACCAGCGGCTCGAGGTCGTCGAGGGTCGCGCGCAGGTTGACGAACGTGGTGTCGGCGCGACGCATGAAGTCCGGCAGTCGCGCGATCGAGTCCGACAGCGCCGTCCTCTGGCGGCCGAGGGCGCCGGTGGTGGTCGCGAGGTGCTCGACGAGCCCGGCGAGCTCGGCGCGCCGCTCGGCGAGGTCCCCCATGAGCCGCGACGAGGCGCTGACGAACCGCTTGAGCATCGGCGTGTCGGAGTCGAGCTCGGTGAAGAGCCGGCTGGAGGCGGCCAGCGCGGGGTTGAGGTAGGCCCAGCCGGCATTGGCCTCGTCGCCCTTGCCGCCATAGGAGGCCGCGTAGCCGCGGATCAGCCCGCTGAGCGCCTTGCGCGTCTCGGGGTCGAACGTGTCGAAGAGCTGGTCGAGGTCGACCGCGGTGGTCGTATCGGACAGCTCGATGACCCCGCCCGAGGGGATGGTGGCCTGGTGGTCGGCCGCCGGCAGCTGGAGGTCGACGTAGCGGTTGGCCACGCCCGAGAGCGACGCCTGGCGGATGATCGCCCGCGTCCCGCGGCGCAGCGGCCGATAGCCGGCGTCGGTGATCGCCATCCGCACGTCGGCCTGGCCGTCGCGCGTGAGCTCGATGTCCGCGACCTTGCCGATGGCCACGCCCGACACCTGCACGAGGTTGCCCTCGACGAGCTGCGCGGCGTTCTGGAAGCGCGCGTGGACGACGTAGGCGCCGCCCCGGCCGCCGAGCACGAGCACGGCCACGACGACGGTCGCCGCCACGAGGGCGGCGACGGCAAGGACCCGGGGGCGCGAACGCATCTCTCCAGCAGCCCCAACGTGGAGCCGCAGGAGAACTTGCGGTCAGGCGATGGCGGCTCGCGAGCGCGGCTCGTGGCTGGCGAGGAAGGCCGCGAACGCGTCGCCCGCCATGGGGCCCGAGAACAGGTAGCCCTGGACGGCATGGCAGCCGAGCTGGCGCAGGCGCTCGAGCTGGACCTCGCCCTCGACGCCCTCGGCGATGACCTGCAGCCCGAGCGACCGGGCGATGTCGACGACCGCGGCCACGATCGCGGTGTCCTCGTCCTCGGCGCCGACGCCGTCGACGAACGAGCGGTCGATCTTGATGACGTCGAGGGGGAAGCGCTTGAGGCGCGCCAGCGACGAGTAGCCCGTGCCGAAGTCGTCGATGAGGACCTTGACGCCCGTCGCGCGCAGGGTCTCGAGCATCGACCGCGGCGAGGCGGACTCGTTGATGAGGATGGACTCGGTGATCTCCAGGCCGAGGCGCTCGGGCGGGAGGCCGGAGCCCTGGAGCGCGGCGCGCACCTCGTGCACGAACTCGGGACGCGCGAGCTGCTGGCCCGAGACGTTGACGGCCACGCGCAGCGGCGTGTCGGGGAACTCACGGCTCCACCCGGCGACCTCGGCCAGCGCCCGCTCGAGGACCCACCGCCCGAGCGGGGCGATGAGCCCCGTCTCCTCGGCGAGCGGGATGAACTCCACCGGTCCCACGATGCCGCGCGTCGGGTGATGCCAGCGCACGAGCGCCTCGACCGCGATGGGCCGCAGCGTCTCGGTGTCGAAGATCGGCTGGTAGAGGACGCTGAACTCGTCGCGCTCCAGCGCGCGGCGCAGGTCGGATTCGGTGCGCAGGCGCTCGAAGGCGTCGCGGCGCATCTCCTCGTCGAAGATCTCCGCGCGCCCGCGCCCGCGGGCCTTGGCGCGGTACATGGCGGCATCGGCCTCGCGCAGCATCTTGGTGGGCGCCTGGCTCTGGCGCCCCAGGGCGATGCCCACCGACGCGGAGCAGAACACCTCGCCGGACGCGCGCACGAACGGCGCCTCCCACACCTCGGCGATGCGCTCGGCGATCTCGAAGGCCTCCGCGTCGGAGGCCACCTCGGCGAGCACCACGAACTCGTCGCCCCCCAGGCGCGCGACCGTGTCGGAGCTGCGCATCGCGTCCTGGAGCCGCGCGCCGACCTCGATCAGCAGCTCGTCGCCGGCGTGGTGACCGAGCGAGTCGTTGACGGTCTTGAAGCCGTCGACGTCGAGGAGCAGGACGGCGACGGCCGAGCCGAAGCGCTCGGCACGCCCGAAGGCGTGCTCGATGCGGTCGAAGAGCAGCGCGCGGTTGGGCAGGCCGGTGAGCGAGTCGTGCAGCGACTGGTGGCGCATCACCGCCTCGGAGCGCTCGCGGTCGAGGGCTGAGGCGACGAGGTCGGCGATCGACTGCAGCCACTGGCCCTCCTCCCCCGAGAAGGCGCCCACGGCCGTCGAGTGCGCGGCGATGGTCCCGAAGGCGCCCGACCGGCCCCGGATCGCCGCGGCCGCCGTGGCGCGGATGCCCTGGTCGTGCAGGCTCGGCGCGCTGAAGCGCCGCTCGCTGGCCCACTCCCAGACGATGATCGGCTCGTCGCCGCCGAGCACGTAGCCGGCGAAGCGCTGGATGTCGGCCGGCACCGCGGTGCCGGCGTCGAAGCCGACGCTGGCGATGGCTTGCATCTCGGTGCCATCGGACCGCAGCTCGAGGATCGCGCAGTGCTCGACGCGCAGCGTCTCCGTCAGCAGGCGCACGGTCTCGTCGAGCAGCACGGCGCGGTCGGAGGCGCGCAGCGCCAGCCGCCCCAGCCGCGCCATGGCCGCCTCGCGATGCGCGCGCTCGCGCTCGGAGGCGGCACGGCGCGCCTCGGCCTCGGCGCGCTCGCGCTCGGAGACCAGGCGCTCACGGTCGGCGTGGCCGAGGTCGCGGGTCAGCTGGTAGACGATCGAGGAGACCACCACGATCGTCGCCCCGGGCAGCAGCCACTCGCCGAGCTGGTTGGTCAGCACGTCCCCGTGCGCGAGCGCGACGCGCGAGCCCACCAGGGCCACGACCGCCAACGCGGTCTGCATGGCGGCCTGGCGCAGGCCGAAGTAGACGGCGTACGGCGTCACCCAGAGGAACAGGAAGGCAAAGCCGGTGTGGGTCGAGCCCGAGAGCACGCAGCCGGCGGCGGCCATGAGCGTGGCCAGCGACACGATCGCCTTGAGGACCCACATGGGCGCCCGGTCGACCGCCCCCTGCCGTAGCCACAGTCCCAGCGCCTGCGCCAGCAGGCACACGAGCGCGAGCGGCACCGTCTCGCCAGCGTCGCGCGGGAGGAGCAGCCACGCCTCGCCGAGCGTGCCCTCGATGAGGAACAGCATGCCGAGCGACCGGGCGATGCGCCGGCGGTTCGGCGTGGGATCCGCTGGATCCACGAGCACGCTGTCGGGGGCCCCCATGTCCTAGCCCTGCTGATCGGGACATGCGGTGGAGACTTGAGCGCGCGGGTGCCTACGTGGACAGCGGGAATGCCCGGGGAGGGATTCGAACCCCCATGCCCATACGGGCGGCCGGGCTTAAACCGGCGGCGTCTACCAGTTCCGCCACCCGGGCAGGGCTCGCATGCTAGGCGCTGGGCAGCTCTTCGGACAGCGCCGGCAGGTCGACGAGCGTCTCTTCGTCCTCGATGCCCTCCGCGATGACGAAGGAGCCGGTCTGCCACGCGAACAACGCCGCCACGGTTACCCTGTGGAGACGCAACCCCTGGGCCTCGCGCGTGTTCCGTCGAGCGCAGGTCCTTCTTCACGCGTGGAAGCCTCAGCCCTCAAGCACGTCGCCGCCGACGGCCTCCGCGGCCCGACGCCCCTGCTGCGCATCCAGTCGGATGAGCGCCTGGTCGCGCTGACGCGGCGCGGCAACCAGGCCGCCTACGAGGCGCTCGTGGCCCGCTACCAGGCGCGCCTGCTGGCTTTCTGCCGGCACATGCTCGGCTCGCGCGAGGACGCCGAGGACGTTCTCCAGGAGGTCTTCGCCGCCGCCTACAACGCGATGGTGGCCGACGCGCGACCCCTGAACGTGCGCCCGTGGCTGTACCGCATCGCCCGCAACCGGTCGCTCAACCACCTGCGGCGCGTCCAGGCCATCGGCGTTGACTCGATGGACGTCCACCTCTCCGAGAACGGCGCCTCGACGGCCGACAAGGTCCATCGCCGCGAGGAGTTCCGGCTGCTCGTGCAGGACGTCCAGGGCCTGGCCGAGACGCAGCGCACCGCGCTACTGCTCCGCGAGATCGACGCGCTGAGCTACGACCAGATCGCCGAGGCGATGGAGACGACCATCCCCAGCGTCAAGTCGCTGCTCGTGCGCGCGCGCGTGTCGCTGGCCGAGTCGGCCGAGGCGCGCCAGCTCACGTGCGCGGAGGTGCGCGACGACCTCGGCGAGGTGGCCGAGGGCCTTCACCGCATCAACGCGCCGGTGCGCCGGCACCTGCGCACCTGCGATCGCTGCGCGGCCTTCCGCAAGCAGCTGCGTCAGACCAACCGGGCGCTCGCCGCGGTCTTCCCCGTGGGCCCGCTGCTGGTGCTCAAGAAGCTCGTGCTCGCCAACCTGGGGACCACGGCCAGCGCAAGTGGCGGCGCGGCCGCCGCGGCCGGCGCCGGCGCCGGCGCGGGCGCGGCCAGCGCCGGGGGCGCGCTCTCGGCCGGCGTCGGCGCGATGGCCTCGAAGGCGGCGGCGGGCCTGGCGGCCGCCGCGATCGTCACCGCGGGAGCGGTCGAGGTCGACCACGCCGCCCAGCGTCGCCCGAGCGCGCATCGCGCGGCCGCCGTGGCCAGCGCCGCGACGACGCTGCCGGCCACGCCGCGGGTCGTCGCCTCCCAGGCTCAGCCGCTCGCCGCTCCCGCCACACCCCACCCGCACAAGGCGGTCAAGGAGGGCAAGGGCGCTGCGGGCCAGGACGGCGCTCGGGGCAAGGCCGCGCCGACCGAGCCGTCCGGCGTCTCGGCACCGGCCGTCACGGCGCCCCAGCAGGGGTCGGCCACCGCCACGCTGCCCGACCAGCAGGCGGGTGTCGCCGGCTCCGCCGACGGCGCCGACGAGCAGACCACGGCACCGCCTCCCCCGCCGCCGAGCGCGGCCGCTCCCGCCGACCCCGTCGAGCCCACGACGCCGCCCACCGACTCGGCCGCGCAGCCGGCGCCGACGGGCAGCGACGCGCCGCCCGATGCGAGCCCGCCGGCCGATCCGCCCGCGCAGGGCGCGCCTGACCCGCCCGCCTCCCCGCCCGCCCCCTAGTCAGGCCGGGCGCCGGTCAGCCCACCCGATCGCCCAGCGCCGCGTGCGGCTCGGGCGCGAGCAGTAGCACCGCGCCGTCGGCGGCGTAGGTGCCGAGCACCAGGCATTCCGAGCGGACGGGGCCGATCTGCTTCGGCGGGAAGTTCACGACGCCGATGACCAGCCGACCCAGCAGCGCGTCGCGGGCGTAGTTGGTGATCTGCGCCGACGAGCGGCGCACCCCGAGCTGGTCGCCGAAGTCGACGCGCAGCCTCCACGCCGGCTGGCGCGCCTCGGGGAAGTCCTCGACCTCCACGATCCGCCCCACGCGCATGTCGACGCGCATGAACTCATCCCACCCGAGATCGCCCAGCTCGGCCGCGTCCTCGCTCATGCGCGATCGGTCCCGAAGCGAAGCGTCCGGTAGGGGATCTCGAGCGCGCCGTTGGTGGCCACCGCGTCGACGTTCGGCACCGCGGGCGAGCGCTCCGCGAGGAAGGTCAGGTCGAGCCCTTCGCGCGGCGGCGGATCCGCGGCGCCGACCAGGAGGACACGCTTGCCGTACGTCGTCCGCCCGCCGATCCGCGCCTGGAAGAGGATCTGGTAGCCGGGCTGCTTGGAGAGGCTGACGCGGCCGTCTCCGCGGTGCACGAAGCCGGGGTAGGTGGCGGCCATCTCGTCGATCAGTCGCGCCGCCATGAGCGTCATCGTCGCGCTGACGTCTCCGCGGTAGGTCCCCAGGTGCAGGGGCCGCACCGAGACCGACTGCGGCGGCCCGGAGCGTGTCTGGAGGCGCAGCACCTCGCCGGGGCGCGGTGGGGCGCGGTGGACGACCCGGGTGTACTGGAGGTTGAAGGTGACCGGCTCGCGCACCAGGACGTCGGTGCGGTTGGGGTCGGGCCGGAGCACGAGCCAGGCGGTCACCGCGAGCGCCACCGCCAGCACCCCGGCGAGCGCGCGCCATGCCGTCCGCGTGCGCAGGCCCAGCCGCGGCGCGACGAGCTCGGGCAGCGTCGGGCCGAACTCCTCGTGTACGACCGCCATCCCCGCCAGCCTAGGACCCGATCGAGAACATCGCCTCGAGGTCGTGGCGCGAGAAGACCTCGAAGGCGACCATCGTCTGCGTGCGGGCCACGCCGGGGAGCTTGAGCAGCTCCCCGGTCACCACGTCGGCCAGCGTCTCGTGGCGCGGCACGCGGACGATGGCGACGAAGTCCCACTCGCCGGTGACCGAGTAGGCCTCGGCGACGCCCTCGATGTCGGCGAGCGCGCCGCCGAGCGTCGACATGGCGTCGCGCTCGGCCTCGATGAGCACGACCGCCGTGGTCATGGCGTGTGGGTCTCGCCGGGCTCGAGGATCACGACCTCGGCATAGCCGGCGTCCTGAACGTCGGTCTTGAACGCCTGCGCGTCGGTCTCGATCGGCGGGAAGGTGTCGTAGTGGCAGGGGATCACCTGGTCGGCGCCGACCAGCTCGGCGGCCACCACGGCGTCGAAGCGGTCCATCGTGTAGTGGCCGCCGATGCACATGAGCGCCACATCGAGGTGGCCACGGCGCTTGGGCAGCGCGAGGTCCGAGAACAGCGCGGTGTCGCCCAGGTGGTAGATGCGCTTGCCGCCGAGCTCGATGACCAGCCCGGCGGGCGTGTTCGAGGTGCCCTTCGGCGTGGTCGAGGTGTGCCAGGCGGGCGTCAGGCGCACCGAGCCCCAGTCGAACTCGACCGTGCCGCCGATGTTCGGGTCGAGGACGTTCTCGACCCCGTCCTCTCCGAGCTCGCCGGCGATCTCGACGATGGCCACCACGGCGGCGCCGGTGCGCTTGGCGATCGACACCGTGTCGCCGATGTGGTCGCCGTGGCCATGGGTGAGCAGGATCGCGTCGGCGGCGATGTCGTCGGCCGAGGCGGCGGCCTTCGGATTGCCCGTCAGGAACGGATCGACGAGCACCGTCGTGCCGTCGTGCTCCAGCGCGAAGGCCGCGTGACCAAGGAAGCGGATGTCCATCAGGGTTCGTCTCCTGTTTCGTGGGATCGCTTGAGCTCGTCGGCGAGCTCGAGCCCGACCGCGACGCCGACGAGCATCCCCAGCCGAGTCTCCTCGGCCACGAGGCTGCGTACGGCGCGCAGGCGCTCCTCCGGATCGTCGGCGGCCGCGGCCTGGCTGACCTGCGCCTCGTGCGCGCCGCCGAACCAGCCGCCCTCGGCCAGGGCCTCGTTCAGGACGTGCTGCAGGCCGGGCGCCGCGTGCGTGACGATCTCCTGGGCGTGGGCGAAGCGCTCGGGGTCGGCGAGCGCCGCAACCGCGGCGTCCACCTCCTCCGCGCTGTATCGCCGCTCGGGCATCGGCGGAGACTAGGCGATGCGGGCACGCGCCAGCAGCAGGCCGAGGAGCATCCCGATCGCGCCACCGGCAAAGCCGGCGATCGCGCTCGCCTCCGTCGTGGCCAGCGGCATGAGCAGGAGCACCACCGCGAACACGGCGGTGCCGAGCAGATCGCCCTCGTAGTCGCCGCCGCGCGTGCGTGCCACGAGGTCGGGCACGGCCCACGCGCACAGCAGGCCGAGGGCAGCGCCGTTGCCACCCACCGCCACCGGCGACGGGTCGATGGCCACCGTCAGCGCGATGCCGCCCATGCCGCACAGGACGAACGCGGCCAGGACCGCGACCGGCCCGTGCCGGCGCTCGAGCAGCCAGCCGTAGACCGCGATCGCGGTGACGGCGGCGAGCTCGTACCAGATGTTGCCGTAGAGGAACGGCGAGACCGCCACCCGCCACCACTCGCCGTGGATCCGACCCACCACGCCGAGGTCGGCGACGACGACGGCGAAGAGCAGCAGGTAGCCGAAGAGCGAGAGCGCGACGAGGACCCCCATCGCGTAGGGACGTCGCGTGATGTCGCCGCGAATGCCGGGGATCTCGCCCGATCGCAGGCGCGGGAGGCGGGGGACGGCACGCTTGCGGGCCTTCGGCGGGGCCACGCTGCCGTCGCGCTCGATCTTCGGTGCGCGCTTGCGCAGCCGCGTCCCGCAATACGGGCACTCGGTGATGTACGGGCTCACCTCGTTGCCGCAGTTCTTGCAGACGACGAACAGATCGGGCGTCTGGGCCATCGTTAGTGACGATTCTAGGCCGGGGCGCAGCTCTGCTCTCAATCGCCAGGCCCCGACGCGGCCACGATCTCGGCCATGAGCTCGCGAAGGTCGTGATTGGCCTCGTAGACCACCAGCTGGCGGTCGGCGCCGTTGCCGCGCTCGAGCAGATCGGCGATCCCGTCGAGGTCGCCGGCCGACCCCAGGTCCTGGGCGTGATCGCGCAGGCGGTCGAGCAGCCGCTGGGCCAGGGCCTTGGCCCCCACGCGGTCGCTGGAGGGCAGGTCGACGAGCTCGGCGCCGAGCCCATGGCGCGCGGCCAGCCATTTGTTCTCGTCGAGCATCTGCCACGGATAGGACGCCAGCTCGCCGCCGGCCTCGTAGTGCTCGGCCAGCTCCCTGACCATCGCCTGGATCAGCGCGGTCAGGGCCAGCGTGTGCTCGATGCGCGTCTGCGAGTCGCACACGCGCACCTCGACGGTGCCGAACTTGGGGTGCGGGCGCACGTCGTACCACAGCCACGTGTAGTCCTCGATGACACCCGACTGGACCATGAACTCGATCTCGCGCTGGTAGTCGGCCCAGTCGCGGTAGTGCGGCGGGATGCCGACGCGCGGGAAGGCGCGGAAGATGGGGATGCGGGTGGACTGCAGGCCGGTGGAGTCGGCGCGCCAGAACGGCGAGTTGGCGCTCAGGGCCAGCAGCACCCCGAGGTGGACGCGCATGCCGTTGGCGACGTGGATCGCCTTCTCGGGATCGTCGAGCCCGACGTGCACGTGCATGCCGAAGATGAGCTCCTGGCGCGCCACGAAGCGCAGCGCGGTCACCAGCTCGCGGTAGCGCGGGCGCGCGACGATGCGCTGGTCCTCCCACATCGCGAACGGATGCGTGCCCGCCGAGCCGATGGCCAGCCCGCGGCGGGCGGCCCGCTCGCGCACCTGCTCGCGCAGCCCGCGCAGGCGGCGCCCGGCCTCGGCGGTGTTGGCCGCCGGATCGGTGGAGATCTCGAGCACGGACTCGTGGAGCTCGGGCTTGACCTCGCCGTCGGCCACGTCGCCGAGGAGCGACTCGATCGCGTTGGCCAGCGAGTAGCTCGCGGCGTCGACGATCATGAGCTCCTCCTCGATGCCGATGGTGTAGCTCGGCCCGTGGAAGTCGTGCTCCATGGCGCGGCAGGGTACCCATGCCATGGGCCGCATCCGGCCTAGACTCCAAGAGGAAAAGCACGACACGACCAATGGGGGATCCCATGGCCCTGGGCTACGACGGCAAGCTCTACATCCTCGCGTTCGACCACCGCGGCTCGTTTCAGAAGAAGATGTTCGGCATCGAGGGCGAACCGACGCCCGAGGAGACCGAGCGCATCGCCGACGCCAAGCACCTCATCTACGAGGGCATGGTCAAGGCCGTCGAGACCGGTTCGGTGGCGGAGGACCAGGTCGGCGTCCTCGTCGACGAGCAGTTCGGCGGCAGCATCCCGCGCGAGGCCAAGGCCCGCGGCCTGAAGGTGGCGATGCCGGTCGAGAAGTCCGGCCAGGACGAGTTCGACTTCGAATACGGCGAGCAGTTCGGCGAGCACATCGAGAGGTTCGACCCCGACTTCTCCAAGGTCCTCGTCCGCTACAACCCCGAGGACGACGCCGAGGTCAACCGCGCCCAGCTCGAGCGCCTGAAGCGGCTGGCCGACTGGCTGCACGGCCACGACCGCAAGTTCCTCTTCGAGCTCCTGGTCCCGGCCAGCGAGGCCCAGCTGGCGGCGGTCGACGGCGACACCGACCGCTACGACGCCGAGGTGCGCCCGGAGCTCATGCGCCGCGCCATCGCCGAGATCCAGGACTTCGGCTGCGAGGTCGACGTCTGGAAGATCGAGGGCGTCGACGCGCGCGAGGACGCGGAGATGCTCGCGCGCCAGACGCGCAGCGGACCGGGGCGCGAGAACGTCGTGTGCGTGCTCCTGGGCCGCGGGGCGAGCGACGAGAAGGTCGACCACTGGCTGCGCGTGGCCGCGCCGGTCGAGGGCTTCGTCGGCTTCGCCATCGGGCGCTCGATCTGGTGGGACGCGCTGAAGGGCATCCTCGGCGGCTCGCTCGAGCGCGAGGCGGCGGCCGAGCAGATCGCCGCCAACTACCTGCGCTTCATCCGCGTCTACGAGGAGCAGGAGACGGCGGTCGCCTAGCGGCCGCCGGCAGGCTGCGGCCTACAGCGTGCCGATGCGCTTCGGGGGCCAGTAGGTGAAGAAGGCCTGCCCGATGACCCAGTCGTCGGGCACCGGCCCCCAGAAGCGGCTGTCGTCGGAGGCGCCGCGGTTGTCGCCCATCACGAACACGTAGCCGTGCGGGACGGTCACCGGCCGCGGCAGGTCGCAGCCCTGGCCGCCGGCGCACGGGTTGGTGAACGGCTCGCGCGTGGGGCGACCGTTGCGGATCACGTGACCGTCGCGAACGGCGATGCGATCGCCCCCGACGCCGACCACGCGCTTGATGAAGGTCTGGCTGGACCTCTCGGGCGTGGGCCGCGGGCACGGCTGCCCGCTGGGGTGCGGTGCCCCGCACGCCGGCTGCAGGCGGTCGGCGCCGGCCGGCGGATGGAACGTGATGACGTCGCCCACCGAGGGGTCCGAGCCGAGGCGGTGGCTGAGGCGGTTGACGAGCACGCGCTGATGGACGTCGAGCGTCGGCTCCATCGATCCGCTCGGGATCCGGTAGGGCTTGACCAGCAGCCACTGGACCGCCAGCGCGATGACCAGCGCGGTGGCCACGATCACGATGAGCTCGGTGAACTGGCCGCCCGGGAGGTCCTTCAGCCGCGGTCGTTTGCGCTCTCTGCTCGCCATCTGCTGCACGGCATCATCCTTCAGCACACGGTCTGTGACGAATGTGCAACGTCGGGTGCGTGACGCCCGCGCGCTGCCGTACGGTGCTCGCGATGCGCCGGATCGCTCCGTTCGTCCTTCTCGTGGCTGTGGTCGTTGTCCTCGTCACGCGCGGCGGACGGGAACGGTCGCACACCGGGCTCGGACGTGCGGAGGTCCTGCGCGTCGTCGACGGCGACACCATCCGCGTGCGCCTCGACGGGCGCACCGAGCGCGTGCGCTACATCGGCGTCGACACGCCGGAGTCGGTCAAGCCCGGCACGCCGGTGCAGTGCTTCGCCAAGCGCGCCTCCGCCGCCAACGCCGCGCTGGTGGCGGGGCGCAGCGTGCGCCTGGTGGCCGACGTCGAGCGGCGCGACCGCTACGGGCGACTGCTGGCCTACGTCTATCGCGAGCCCGACGGCGCCTTCGTCAACGCCCGTCTGGTCCGGGACGGGTTCGCGCGGACCCTGACGATCGCTCCCAACGTCGCCCACGCGCGCGAGCTCGCCGGCCTCGCGCGCGAGGCGCGCCGTGCTCGGCGCGGACTTTGGGCCGCGTGCCGAATCCAGTAGCCTGGGCCCGCCGCCATGGCGTCCCACAAGCTCCAACAGAGCCTCGCGGCCTTCGAGCGCGCGTTCGTCGAAGAGGCCGAAGCGGATCGGATGCGTCGCGAGCGCGTCTACCGCGCCGCCGAGCAGCGCCTGCACGCGCGGCGGCGCGAGCGCGTGCACAAGCACGGCTCGCTGCGCTTCGCGGTGCTCGTGCTCGTGCTGCTGGCCACGGCGGCGCTGGTCACCGTGGCCATGTTCAAGACGCTCTACATCGTGATGGGCTGACGCCCGGGCGATCAGGGCTTCTGCAGCTTGCGCAGCGCCTGGTCGACCTCGTCGCGCACGTTGGCGCCCGTGAGCTCGTTGGCGCGCTCCTGCTGGATCTCCAGGTAGACCTCCTTGCGAAACACGGGGATGTCCCGCGGCGCCTGGATGCCGATACGCACCTTCTCGCCCATGATCGACAACACCGATACCTCGATGTCGTCGCCGATCATGATGCTTTGGTTCGACTTCCGGGTCAGGACCAGCACGGGTGGACCTCCCTGCCTCGCTGGGGGTCGCGCCACCTTAACAACGTGGCCGTCACTGACGCAAGCGTCAGACGTGCCGAGAGTCCATTTGCATAGACTCCCGCGCCAGGAATGGCACGACGCTCGCTGCGCCCTCACCTCAATCAGATCCGTGGCTGGGTCCGCCAAGGTCGCACCGACGCGTGGATCGCCCACCAGCTGGAGGTCACCGTCCAGCAGATCGAGGCGTTCAAGAGGGACAACGAGCTCGCGCCCGAGGGCGACAGCCAGGGCTCGCTGCAGCCGGGGGGCGCGGCCGGCGTGGACTTCGACGACGAGATCGACCTGCGCGCGGAGGACGATGCGCTCATCGCCGCCGAGCTCGAGGCGGCGGAGGCGGCCCGGGCCGAGGAGGAGGCTCGCCTCGCCGAGGAGCGCGCGCAGGAGGGCGAGGACGAAGACGGCGACGAGGATGACGACGCGCCCAGGAAGCGTCGGCGGGGCCGCCGCGGCGGGCGCGGCCGGCGGGGGGTTGGTGCCGCCGAGCTGGAGGGGACGTTCGACCACGGCGAAGAGGGCTACGGACTGTGGCTCGACCCCGCGGTGGAGGACAACCCGGTGTACGCCGAGCACTGGGCCGGGCACCGGCCGGTCACGGTGACGATCGAGGAGGACCAGATCGTCATCAGGCGCGCCGGCGACGAGGACGACGGCGACGACGACTGACGCGCAGGCGTTCGCCCGCGCCCTCGAGTTCGAGCACCGCGTCCGCCGCGGCGCATGCCAGCGCTCCGCGCCTCACCCGCTCGGCGAGGCCTTCTTCCACGACGGGCTCACGCGCGTCTGGGTCCTCAACCAGCTCTGCGTCAACGCGCCCACCGGTGCCGACGAGCTGGTGAGCGCCGTCGACCAGCTCTACGGTCACCTCCCACACCGGCGCGCGTTCGTCGAGCGCCCCGACGTCGGCGACGCGCTGGCGCCGGCGCTGCGGGGCGCGGGCTGGCTCGTCGAGCACGACGTCTTCATGGTCCTGCGTCGCGATCGCGACCGGCCGCCCGAGCCGGGCCTGGCCCGCGAGGTCGACGAGGCCACGATTCGCGCGGTCGAGGCCCAGACCATCGCCGAGGAGCCGTTCGGGGAGCCCACGATCGTGCGGCAGCTGCTGGCCTCCCGCTCGGCCTTCGGGCGCGCGGGCGCCGCGCGCTACTTCGTGGCCAGCGCCGATGGAGTCGACGCCTGCCACGCGACGCTGTACTCCGACGGCGTCGTCGCCCAGGTCGAGGACGTCGGCACCGTGAAGGCCGCCCGTGGTCGCGGACTGGCACGCGCGGCCTGCTCCGCGGCCATCGACGCCGCCCTGGCCGCCGAGCACGAGCTCGTCTTCATCATCGCCGACGACGACGACTGGCCGCAGCAGCTCTACGCCAAGCTCGGCTTCGACCCCGTCGGCCGCCCGTGGTGCTTCACGAGGCCGGGACCCGAGCACCCGGCCCACCGTCGGACCGCGCCTGAGGCCTAGGTCGTCAGGCGCCGGCCACCGGCGAAGTCGATCGCCTCCCGCACGTAGCGGCCGAAGGCGGCGTCGGCGGTGGTGCGCTGATCCCACGCCCAGGGCGCACCGGGGGCCACCGAGACCGCGAGGTCCAGGCACCAGCCGGTCCCGCGGTCGTAGAGCTCGGCCAGCTCGTCGGTGGTGAAGGCGCCGCCGAGGCGGCGGCGCAGCTCGGCGTGGATGCGCGCCGTGACGCGCTCGAGGGCGGGGCGCTGGCTCGCCGGCGCGTCGGCCAGGCGGCGCTCGCCCTCGCGCCACTGGTGGATCGCGGTCTCGAAGCTCACCGCCTCCAGGCTAGCGAGCGCCGCGCGGGGCCTTCGGGGCCCTACGGGCCCTTCGGCAGGTGCTTGACCGAGTACGAGCGCTCGCCGGCCCGGACCATCCCGAGCCGTCGCGCCTCGCGCTCCACCGAGGCCGTGCTGCGCAGCGCGGCGCGCCGCGCGCGCAGCCGCTCGTTCTCGCGCTTGAGCTGCGCCACCTCGCCGCGCCGCTGCTTGGCCTCCTGCACGGTGGAGAGGTAGTTCCGCGCCGGGCCGACGTAGAGGCCCAGGATGCCCAGCAGCACCACCAGCAGCGCCACACGCGACACGCGGTCCCAGCGGATGCCCCGAGCGCGGCGACTCAGGGGCGCCTGGGCGGAGGAGACGGCCCGTGGCCGCGGCCGCGGACGTGAAGCGGGTGCCTGACGGGGCGCGCGTGCGCTGCGGGCAGATGCCATCGGGGGTCGCCTTCGTGACGGGGAGCCCCGATCCTGCCGCTGCAGGCGGACGTTCTAGAGGCGTCCGGGGAGGGTCACGAGCGGAAGACCGACCGCCCGGGGAAGCTCGCGTCGGTGCCGAGCTGCTCCTCGATGCGCAGGAGCTGGTTGTACTTGGCCACGCGATCGGAGCGCGACGGCGCCCCGGTCTTGATCTGCCCGCAGCCCGTGGCCACCGCCAGGTCGGCGATGGTCACGTCCTCCGTCTCGCCCGAGCGATGCGACATGACCGCGGTGTAACCGGCCTCGCGCGCGGTGCTCACGGCGTCGAGCGTCTCGCTGAGCGTGCCGATCTGGTTGACCTTGACGAGGATCGAGTTGGCCACGCCCGATTCGATGCCGCGCCGCAGGCGCTCGGTGTTGGTCACGAAGAGGTCGTCGCCGACGAGCTGCAGGCGGTCGCCCAGGCGGTCGGTCAGCGCCTTCCAGCCCTCCCAATCCTCCTCGTCCATCCCGTCCTCGATCGAGAGGATCGGGTAGCGGTCGGCGAGCTGCGCCCAGTAGTCGGCCAGCTCGTCGGCGCTCAGCGTGCGCCCCTCGTGCTCGAGCACGTAGGCGCCGTCGGAGAAGATCTCGCTGACGGCGGGATCCAGGGCGATGGCGACGTCGCCACCGGGCGTGTAGCCCGCGGCCTCGATGGCGGCCACCAGCATCTGCAGGGCCTCCTCGTTGGAGCCGAGGTTAGGGGCGAAGCCGCCTTCGTCGCCGACGCCCCCGCCCAGCCCGCGGTCGTGCAGGGTCCTCTGCAGGGCGTGGAACACCTCCGCCCCCGTGCGCAGGGCCTCGGAGAAGCTCGGCGCGCCAGACGGCACGACCATGAACTCCTGGAAGTCGACCGAGTTGTCGGCGTGCGCCCCGCCGTTGAGGACGTTCATCATCGGCACCGGCAGCACGTGGGCCGCCTCGCCGCCGAGGTAGCGCCACAGCGGCTGCCCCTCCTCGGCGGCCGCCGCGTGCGCCGCGGCCAGCGAGACGCCAAGGATCGCGTTGGCCCCGAGGCGCGACTTGTTGGGCGTCCCGTCGAGCTCGACCAGCGCCCGGTCGAGGCCGGCCTGGTCGGTGGCGTCGCGGCCGTGGACGGCCTCGGCGATCTCGCCGTTGACGTTGGCCACCGCCTTGGTCACGCCCTTGCCACCGAAGGCGTCGCCGCCGTCGCGCAGCTCGGCGGCCTCGAACTCGCCGGTCGAGGCGCCGCTGGGCACGGCCGCGCGCCCGGCCGCGCCCGAGCGCAGCACGAGCTCCACCTCGACGGTGGGATTGCCGCGGCTGTCCAGCACCTGGCGGGCGTGGACCTTGTCAATCTGGCTCAAGGTGATTCTCCTCGTGATGTCGGATGTGGCCTGCCGGGCGCCGATCGCCGCCCGGCTGCGTCCTCGGTCGGCGTCGCGAGGGGGATCACCTGATCCTCGCTTGCGCGTAATAGGTCAGCTTGTCGTCGGGGGGCAGGTCCTGCCAGTCGGCGCCGGCCTCGGCGGCCAGCCGCTCGGCCGCCTCGACCCGCCCGCGGAAGCGCGCGCTCGCCGAGCGCAGCGCCAGCTCGGGGTCGACGTGGAGCTTGCGCGCGACGTTGACCGCGGCGAAGAGCACGTCGCCCAGCTCGTGGAAGGCGGCATCGCGCTCGGTCCCTGCGGCCTCGAGCTCCTCGAGCTCGCCGCTGATCGCGTCGTAGGGGACGCGTTCGAAGTCGAAGCCCGAGCTCGCGGCTCGGCGCTGGACCTTGCGCGCGTGCAGCAGCGCCGGGAGGTTCTCGGGCACGTCGCCGAAGATGCCCTCCGGGCGGCCCGGCTCCGAGCGCTTGATCTCGTCCCAGTTGCGCAGCACCTGCTTCGCGGTCTCCGCCTGTATCCGACCCAGGCCCTCCGGGCCCGTGTGCCCGCCGAAGACGTGCGGATGGCGGCGGATCAGCTTCTGGCGCACGTGCTCGGCCACCTGGGCCATGTCGCCCGCGCCGCGCTCCTCGAGCAGCAGCGAGAGGAAGTGGACCTGGAAGAGCACGTCGCCGAGCTCGTCGAGGAGCTTGGCGTCGTCGCCGTGGTGGGCTGCGTCGGCCAGCTCGTAGGCCTCCTCGACGGTGTGCGGAACGATCGAGCGCTCGTCCTGCTCGCGGTCCCAGGGACAGTCGCGCCGCAGGCGGCGGGTCAGCGCGTCGAGGCGGGCCACGGCGGCGGCGACGGCGGGCTCGGGCATCCGCCCGGAGCCTAGACAGTCGCCGCCGCCGAGCGCCCTACGGCTGCGTCGTCGTGGTGTTCTGCGGCTGCTCGCCGCCGCCCTGGCCGGGCACGGTCGACGCCGGCTTCTTCTTCGGCGCGTTGTTGCAGTCGTCGACCTCGTAGCCCTTGCGGCAGTCGGTCGTCTTCTTGTAGCGCTTGCGGTAGTCGTCGCCGAACTTCTTCAGCGCGTTCTGCTGGTTCTGGGACTGCAGCAGCTGCTTGATGTTCGCCTTGGACTCCTCGAGCGTCTGCTGCGTGCCCTTCGTGATCTTCGTGACCTCGAAGACGTACCAGCCGAACTGGGTCTTGACCGGGCCGGTGAGCTTGCCCTTGCCGGCGGCGAACATCGCCGTGTCCAGGGCCTTCTCCTGCGAGCCCTTGGTGACGCCCCCCTGGAGCAGGCCGCCCTTGTTCTTGGAGGCCTGGTCGACCGAGAAGCTCTTGGCCACCGACTTCCATGGCTGACCCGACTCAAGCGCCGCCTTGGCGGCCTGCGCGCGCTCCTTGGTCTTGGTCAGGACGATGCGCACGTCGCGTCGCTCCTGCGTCGCGAACTGGTCCTTGTGCTTGTCGTAGTAGGCGGCGATCTGCGCGTCCGAGACCCTGTCCTTGCCCTTGGTCACCTGCGCGGTGATCTTGGTCTGCAGGTCGCGCACGCGCTGCTGGAAGAGGACGTCCTCGTTGGTGAGGCCCGCCTGCTGCAGGAACTTCTCGTAGCTGCCCTGCTGCGCGAACTGCTGCTTCTTGATGTCGTCGATCTCCTTCTGGACCTGCGACTGCGGCAGCTTGACCTTCAGCTTGTCGGCCTCCTGGTCGAGCCACGTCGACCGGATGAGGAAGCCGAGGACCTCGCTCTTGAACTGGTCGTACTGCTGCTTGCACTGCGTCTTGAACTGCGCCGCGGTCGGCTCGGGCTGACCCTTGGCCGGCTTGGCCGCCGTCTTCTTCTTCGCCGCGACGCACTTCTCGAAGTCGGGCGCGTCGGGCACCACGGCGGTCTTCGCGGCGTTGGGATTGGTCTGCGCAGCCTGCGAGATCGAGATGATCCGCATCCAGTGGTCGAACGTGCTGCGCTTGATCGTCTGGTCGCCGACGGTCGCCACGGAGTTGCCGGGGACGCCGCCGCCGCAGGCGGAGACGCCGAAGGCGAGCGCGGCCACAAAAAAGGCGCCGAGCGCCAGGTGACGGAACTTGTGCATGAGTACCTGAAAGACGAAGCTGGTCGTGGTCGGCCGCCCAGGGTAGCGGCTCGGCACCCACCTCGCGTCGGTGCCGTGTGACTAGGCCGCCGCGGCTTCGGGGACCGGCGCGGTGACGGCCAGGAGCGCGTCCGCCGCCGCCAGCACAAGGCGCAGGCGCCCTTCGGCCTCGCGCGGCACCCGGAAGCTGACCTGGCTGCGGCCGGGCTCGTAGCGCGCGCCGGGCACACGCTCGCGCAGCTCCTGCGCCTGCGCGGCGGTGAGGTCCAGCGGCGTGGCGGCGAGCGCCTCGCCGCGGAACGAGACCGCTCGAGCACCCGCGCGCCCGAGCTTGATGCGCGCCTCCTGCAGCGAGATGAGGTTGTCGAGCGGCTCGGGCACGGGGCCGAAGCGATCCTCGAGCTCGTCGCGGAGGATGGCCAGGTCGGCCACGTCGCGCGAGGCCGCCACCCGCCGGTGCACGTCGACCTTGGCCTGCTCGTAGGGGACGTAGTCCGTGGGCACGTAGGCGTCGACGTTGACGTCGAGGCGCACGGGCTCGACGTCCTCCTCGACGCTCGTGCCGTCCATCGCCGCGACCGCCTCATCGAGCATCGCGAGGTAGAGCTCGAAGCCCAGCGCCGCCACATGGCCGGACTGCTCGTCGCCGAGCAGGTTCCCGGCGCCGCGGATCTCGAGGTCGCGCATGGCGATCTTGAAGCCGGCGCCCAGCTCGGTGTAGTCGCTGAGCGCGCTCAGCCGCTTGGTCGCCTCCTCGGTGAGGGCGGCGGCGCTGGGGTAGAGCAGATAGGCGTAGGCGCGCTCGCGCGAGCGGCCCACGCGCCCGCGGATCTGGTAGAGCTGGGCGAGGCCGAAGGTGTCGGCGCGCTCGATGATGAGCGTGTTGGCCTGCGGGATGTCGATGCCCGACTCGATGATGCTCGTGGCCACGAGCACGTCCGCCTCCCCGCGCAGGAAGCTGAGCATCCGCCGCTCGAGCACCTTCTCGTCCATCTGGCCGTGGGCCACCTCGAAGCGCACCCCCGGGCACAGGCCGCGCAGCCGCTCGGCGGTCTCGTCGATGGTCTCCACGCGGTTGTGGACGAAGAAGGCCTGCCCCCCGCGCTCCTTCTCGCGCAGGAGCGCCTGCTCGACCAGCGCCTCGTCGTACTCGCCGACGTAGGTCTTGACCGGGCGCCGGCCCTCGGGCGGCGTCTCGATGACCGAGATGTCGCGCATGCCGGCCAGCGACATCTGCAGGGTGCGCGGGATCGGCGTCGCGCTCATGGCGATGACGTCGACCTTGAGCTTGAGCTGGCGCAGGAGCTCCTTCTGCTTGACGCCGAAGCGCTGCTCCTCGTCGACGATCATGAGGCCGATGTCCTTGCCGCGCAGGTCGCGGCTGAGCAGGCGGTGGGTCCCGATGAGGATGTCCACCCGACCCTCGTTGAAGGCGGCGATGGCCTCGCGCTGCTCCTTCGGCGAGCGGAAGCGGCTGACATGCTCGATGGTGATGGGGTAGTCCTTCAGGCGCTCGGAGAAGGTGCCGAAGTGCTGCTGGGCGAGGATCGTCGTGGGGGCGAGGACGAGGACCTGCTTGCCGTCGTCGGCCGCCTTGAAGGCGGCGCGCAACGCCACCTCGGTCTTGCCGTAGCCGACGTCGCCGCAGATCAGGCGGTCCATGGGCTGGCCGCGCTCCATGTCGGCCTTGACGTGCTCGATGGCCTCGCGCTGGTCGGGCGTCTCCTGGTAGGGGAAGCGCGCCTCGAACTCGCGCAGCCACTCGCCGTCCTCGGGGTAGGCGTGACCGGCGCGCCGGCGGCGCTCGGCGTAGAGGTTGAGCAGCTCGCCGGCGAGCTCCTGGGCGGCCCGCCGGGCGCGCGCCTTGAGCGCCTCCCACGACTTTCCGCCGAGCTTCGACAGCTTGATGCCGCCCTCCCCCGCCGCGGCTG
>DASVFT010000171.1:0-15153 GCA_036379935.1 Solirubrobacteraceae bacterium
GCGCGGCGCGAGGCAGCTGCTCTTCGCCAACGCCCCCGCGCGGGCGCTGCGCCGACGCGGCGGCGAGCTGGGTCGGGCCGCGCTGCGCGTGGCGACGGTCCACCCGGGCCGGGTCGTGCTGGTGGCGGCCGTGCTGGCGGCGGCCGGGTGGGGCCTGGAGACGCAGACGCGCGTGGAGTCCGACCTCACCAAGCTCGTGCCCCAGAACGGCGCCATCCGCGACCTCCAGGCGCTGCAGCGCTCGACCGACGTCGGCGGCGAGATCGACGTCGTCGTGTCCGGGCCGCGCGTCGCCGACCCCGCCGTGGTCAAGTGGATGGCGAGCTACCAATCGGCCGTGCTCAAGCGCTTCGGGTACTCGGACAAGCAGGGCTGCGGCAGAGCCGAGCTGTGTCCCGCGTTCTCGCTGCCCGATCTCTTCTCGGGTGCCCGGAGCGCCACGCGAAGCCAGATCGACGGCCTGCTCGACGCCGTGCCGGCCTACTTCTCGCAGGGCGTCATCACGCGCGACCGCCGCACCGCGACGCTGGCCTTCGGCATCCGGCTCATGCCGCTGGATCGGCAGGGCCAGGTCATCGACGCCATGCGCCGCGGACTGAAGCCGCCGCCGGGCGTGACGGCCGAGCTCGCGGGGCTCCCGGTGCTGGCGGCCGAGGCGAACGCCGCGGTGTCGTCGCCGTGGCGGCGGCTGGGCACGCTCCTCGCCGGCCTGACGGCGGTCGCGCTCGTGCTCCTGGCCGCCTTCCGGGCCTGGCGGCGAGCGCTCGTGCCGCTGCTGCCGATCGCGCTGGCCACCGGTTGGTCGGCGCTCGTGCTCTACGCGCTGCGCATCCCGCTGAACCCCTTGTCCGTGGTCCTCGGCGCCCTCGTCATCGCGATCTCCACCGAGTTCAGCGTGCTGCTGGCCGAGCGCTACCGGTCCGAGCGCGCCCGCGGCCACGCGCCGGCGGTCGCCTTGGAGCGCACCTACCGTTCGACCGGCGCGGCCGTGCTCGCGTCGGGGACGACGGCGACCGCCGGCTTCGCCGTGCTCGTCGTCTCCGACATCAAGATGCTGCGCGACTTCGGCTTCGTCACCGTCGTCGACCTGACGGTCGCGCTCCTCGGCGTCATGATCGTGCTGCCCGCGGTGCTCCTGCTGGCCGAGCAGGGGCGGTGAGCGTGCGGGCGCCGCATCCGCCGGCCCGCAGCCACTACGGCTGGTTGCTGGCCATCGCCGTCGCCGTCCTCGTGGTCTACGTCTCGGTCAACACGCTGCGCAGCGACCACATCAGCTCGACGGGCCTCGCCGCGGGCACGCGGGTGCCGGCCTTCGCCGCGCCGCTCGCCCTGGGGAACGTCGACGGCGACGTGAACGTCGCCGTCAAGCGCGACCAGGGCCCCTACGGCGACCAGCCGGCGTGCCGCGTGCGCGGCGCCGGGATCCTCAACTCGTGCGCGCTCGCCGAGCGCGGCCCGTTCGTCCTCGCCTTCCTGGCGACGCGTGGCAGGGCATGCACGCATCACCTCGACCTCCTCGCGCGGGCGCAGGCCCGCCATCCGGACCTCCAGATCGCCGCCGTGGCCATCCGTGGCGATCGCCAGCAGCTGCGCGCGCTCGTGCGCCGCCACCGGTGGCGCTTCCCGGTGGCCTGGGACCACGACGGCATTCTCGCCAACCTCTTCGGCGTGGCGGTCTGCCCGCTGACGACCTACGCGCTGCAAGGCGGGGTCGTGCAGGCCACGAGCGTGGGCGAGCTCGACGCCACCGGGCTCGAGCGGCGCCTCGCGCGGCTGGAGCGCGCCGCGCGGGAGAAGGGCCGGCGGCCGTGAGCGCGGGTAGCCTGCTGACATCGTGAGCGAGCAACCCCTCGCCCAGCCACGGCGCATGCGCCTGCTCGGGCTTCACCACGTGACCGTGATCTGCGCTGATCTGGAGCGCACGACGGCCTTCTATCGCGACGTGCTGGGGCTGGCGCTGGTGCGCGAGAGCGTCAACGACGACGACCCCGATGCGCGCCACTTCTGGTTCGGCGACACCCACGCGACGGCGGGCACGCTCCTGTCCTTCATGGAGTACCCGGAGATGGAGCCGGCGAAGGTGGGCGTCGGCTCGGTGCACCACGTCGCGCTGTCGGTGGCCTCGCCCGACGAGCTCGACGCCTGGCGCGACTACCTGCGCTCGCGCGAGGTCGACTGCACCGACGTGTTCGAGCGCGGCGGGCTGCGCTCGATCTATCTGCGCGACCCGGACGGCGTCATCGTCGAGATCGCGGCGGCTACGGGCTGACCGCCGGGGGGACGGTCGGTCAGCCCGCTGCCAATGGGGTAGTCCCTCCCCTTGTCAGGCCATCCCGGCCAAGAGCGGCGCCAGCCCCTCCGCGCGCTCAGGCGCGGGACGCGACGCTCCACAAGCCCGCAGCATGGTTGCGAGCGCATGACGTTGGCGATCGGTCATCGAGCCGACCGTCTTGTTCTCTGACATCGGGACGCACTGGAGGAACTTTCGGCACCGTGTGTGACCCCAACGACGCTGACTCGTGAGCAGATCGGAGATCGTCATGCTCTCCGCCTGCCACGGCGTGTCGAGGATCACCTCTGCGGCGCTGATCTCCCCAACCGCCACGCGGCGCTTGAGCTCCGCGCGCGCCAGCCGGACGGCGTTCGCCCGCTGGAGGGCCTGCATGTGCTGCGGCCCAGGGGACATCCTCGCTTCTGCGGTCATCGATCCTCCCTGCTCCCCTCCCTCAAGGGGAACGCTCCTCGGAATGTACGTGCGTGCGCAGCGAGACATGCAGCGGGGCCCTCGTGTGAGGTTCACAACCAGCTGGGCCCGACTCTCCCGATGACCTGACGGACCCGGTTTGAAGCCTCTTCCCCGCGGCGTCTTGCCGACAGCGCGGGAAGCTACGACAACCCCAACGGACAGGTCAACGCGGGTGGGCCGGCAACCTCCGCAAAGAGCACCCTTTTTCTTGGTCTTGGGGACTTGTGAAGAATTGGACAAGCAGAACGCTCGTAGGAGCGTCCAGCTCAGACCGTCTGGGGCGCCGGCAGCGCGCCGTGCTCGACCTCGAAAGATTCCTTCACCAAAGCAAAGGTCTCCAGCGCCTGATCGAGCGTGGCGGTGTCGTGCGTGGCCATGACGCTGGTGCGCAGCAGCGCGCCGCCGGGCGGCACGGCCGGGTGCAGGGCCGTGTTGACGAACACGCCGGCGTCGTAGAGGGCCTTCCACAGCAGCCCCGCCTTCCAGTCGTCCTCGACGAGGACGGGGACGATGGGCGTGACGAGCTCGCCGTGGCGCACGACCTTGAAGCCGCGCTCGACGAGGCCGTCGCTCCAGTAGCGCGCGTTCTCGCGGACGCGCGCCATCAGCTCGCGGCCCTCGTCGCTGCGGATGATGCCCAGCGCCGCCCGCGCGGCGCCGACCGCGGCGGGCACCGCCGAGGCGGTGAAGAGGAACGCGCGGCTCTGGATGCGCAGGAACTCGATGACGTCGGTCGGCCCCGCCACGAAGCCGCCGCAGCTGGCCAGCGACTTGGAGAACGTGCCCATCCGCAGGTCGACGCGGTGCTCGACGCCGAGCTCCTCCGCCGTTCCCGCGCCGCGCGCGCCGAGCACACCGGCCGCGTGGGCCTCGTCGACCATGAGGCGCGCGCCGAAGCGCTCGCACAGATCGCAGACGTCCGGGAGCGGCGCGACGTCGCCCTCCATCGAGAAGACCCCGTCGACGACCACCAGGACGCCGCCGCCGTCCTGGGCGGCGCGCTCGAGCATGCGCTCGAGCTTGTCGAGGCGGTTGTGGCGGAAGGGGCGGAGCTTGGCCCGGCTCAGCAGGCAGCCGTCGAGGATCGAGGCGTGGTCGCCGCTGTCGGCCACGACGGTGTCACCGGGGGCGAGGATCGTGCCCAGCGTGCCGACGTTGGCCTGATGGCCAGTCGTGAAGACGATGGCGTCCTCGGTCCCCATCCAGTCGGCCAGCTCCTCCTCGAGCTGGAGGTGGAGGGTCAGCGTGCCGTTGAGCAACCGCGAGCCCGTCAGCCCGGTGCCGTAGCGGTCCAGCGCGTCGCGCGCGCCCTTGATGACGCGGTCGTCGCCCGTGAGCCCCAGGTAGTTGTTGGACCCGAGCATGATCCGCGGCGCGCCCTCCATCTCCACCACGGGCCGCGCCGGGCCCTCCACGGTGCGGAAGTAGGGGACGATGTCAGCCTCTCGGGCGGCGCGCAGGAGCGCGACGCGCTCGTTCTCGCGGGCCTTGGCGAAGACGTCGATGGAGGTCTCGGGCATATAGGGTGCGCCGCCGTGTCCGTGGACGTGAGGCCCGTGTCGGGCCGGAGGGAGCTGCGCGAGTTCATCGAGCTCCCCTACCGACTGCACTCTACCTCGCCGTATTGGTGCCCCCCGCTGCGCCTGGAACGGCGGATGTTCCTCAGTCGCAGGCAAAACGCGTTCTTCAAGCACGGCGACGCGGAGCTGTTCTGCGCCTGGCGCGAGGGACGCGTGGTCGGGCGCATCAGCGCCCAGGTCGACCACGCCTACAACGCCTACCACGACTCCGACACGGGGATGTTCGGCTTCCTCGAGCTCGAGGACGACCCCGAGATCGTGCCGGCGCTGCTCGACGCGGCCTCCGACTGGCTGCGCGGGCGCGGCTGCGGGCTGGCCCTGGGGCCGATGGACTTCGGCATGAACGACGAGAACGGGGTGCTCGTCGAGGGCCACGACCGCGAGCCGATGATCAAGCAGCCCTGGCACCCGCCCTACTACGCGGCGCGCTGCGAGGAGGCGGGGCTCGAGAAGGCGATGGACCTGTGGATGTGGGAGCTCGACATCTCCGACCGCGAGAAGATGCGGCCGATCCTCTTCGAGCTGGCCGAGCAGGTCGAGCCCAAGCACGGCGTGCGTATCCGCAAGATGACGCGCCGCTCGCTGCGCCGCGACATGGACCGCTTCGCCGACGTCTACAACAGGGCGTGGGCCAGCAACTGGGGCTTCTCTCCGTACTCCAAGAAGGACCTCGACTACTACACCCAGGAGCTGCACCTTGTGTTCGACGCGCCCTGGTTCATGGTCGCCGAGCGTGGCGACGAGACGGTGGCGGTGGCGATCACCGTGCCGGACATCAACCAGGTCCTGCGCAAGATGAACGGCCGGATCTTCCCGTTCGGCTGGTGGCACTACCTGCGGCGCAAGAAGATCATCGACCGCTGCCGGGTCGGCTTCCTCGGCGTCAAGCCCGAGTACCAGCACACCGGCGTGGCCGCCGCCCTCTACGTCGAGCACTTCGACCTGGCCCAGCGCACCCCGATCAAATGGGGCGAGATGGGCTGGATCCTCGAGACCAACCGGTCCATGAACCGTGGCATGCAGGCCATGAACGGCCGCAAGGTCAAGACCTACCGGGTCTATCAGCGGGCGCTGCGATAAGCGCGTCGGGTGGCGCGGCTATGATCGCGCCGCATGGCGGCACACCAGTCCGAGCCTGAGCCTGACGCCTTCGAGGAGGTCGACGCCGTACCGGTCCTGGCCGAGGAGGCCCCGGCGCCGGTCCCGCAGGTGACCTCGGCCGCGGGCGTCGTGGTGGCCAAGCAGGCGGCCGCCGTGGCGGCGACCTCCTTCGCCGCCGGCGTGGTGACCGTGGCCGCCGTGCGCGCCGGTCGCGCGGTGCGGGCCAAGCGCAGGGCGCGCCGCCGGGCGCGCCAGCTCGCGCCCGTGCTGGCCACCCGCTCGTTCCTCATCGACGTGCACCTGCTCGGCAGTCGCGACTAGCTCCCGGGCGGCGCGGTCGACTCGCGCACCACGAGCTCGGCCGGCAGCACCGTGGTGGCGCGCGTGCGCCGGCCGGCGATCTGCCCTTCGAAGAGCTCGAACGCGGTCGCGCCCAGCAGCTCGGCGTCGAGGGCCACGGTGGTCAGCGGCGGGTCGAGCACGCGCGCGAAGTCCATGTCGTCGAAGCCGACGACCGACAGATCGCGAGGGATGCGCACGCCGCGCTCGCGCGCGGCCATGTAGAGACCGGCGGCGATGATGTCGTCGTCGCAGAAGACCGCGGTCGGGCGCGCGTCCAGCAGCGGACCGGCGGCGGCGCGGGCGGCGTCGATGCCGATGTCGGTGGTGGCCCGGGGCTGCGCGTCGGGGTCCAGGCCGGCCTCGGCCAGCACGCGGCGGCGCGCGGCGTTGCGCAGGTGGAAGGTGGGGGCATCGAAGACCGCGGCCAGATGGCCGATGCGGCGGTGGCCGAGCTCGACGAGGTGGCCGAAGGCGTCCGCGGCGCCCTTCTCTGCGTCGAAGCGCACGGAGGAGCGCCCCGGCGCCTTGGCCTCGATGAGGACGATGTGCTCGTGGGGCCCGAGGCCTTCGGGCGGGCTCACCTCGAACAGCAGGTAGCCGTCGACCGGCCCCGCGCGCAGCGCCTCGAACGACTGCTGCTCCCAGCGGCGATCGTTCCCCGTGTCGACCAGCGCGACCGTGTACCCGGCGCTCTGCGCCGCGCGCTGGGCGCCACGCAGCACGCGCGCGAAGAACGGGTTGGTGATGTCGGGGACGAGCAGCGCGACGGCGCGCGAGCTGCCGAGCCGCAGCGCCTGGGCGGCGAGGTTGGGCCGGTAGCCGAGCTCGCGCGCGCAGCGGCGCACCTCGTCCTGCGTGGCCACGGAGACCCGCCCCTGGCCCTTCCCGGAGAAGACGAGGGACACGGTCGACTGCGAGACCCCGGCCCGCCGGGCGACGTCGACGCTGGTGACGCGGTTGCTGGGTTCGCGGGCGATGGGCGGGAATGCAAGCACGCGGTCCGCGTGCGCGCCGCGTGTCGGCTCGGAAGCTGCCTGCTGGCCGCCGCGTCCCGGCTCGGAAGCTGCCCGCTGGCCCCCCCGTATCGGCCTCGCGCCCGGCTTGACAGGATGGTCAGTCATACGTACTATGCTAATACGTATGATGGAGTTTGAAACGCAGATCGGCGCTCTCCTCGCGGCCGGCGTGCTGGCGGTCGGAGGCCTGCTCGGAACCGGCTCCGACCGCCCCGCGCCGCGCACGGCACTGGTGGTCGACGCCGCCCTGGCCCGCGACGGCCGAGCGCTCGTCGACAGCCGCCTGCGCACCGCCGAGGCGGCCGTCCGGGTGCCCCGCACCCAGACCGAGGCGCTCACCGACGTGCGCTACTTCGCCGCCCTCGGCTACGACCGCGTCGTCGTGGCCGGGCCGCGGTCGCTGTCCGCCGCGGCACACAGCCACACGGGCGCCGTCGCGGCCGCCGATCTCGAGGGCGCGCTGGCCGCGGTCAGGCCCTGAGCGCGACGGCGCCGCGCTCGTGCGCGCTCAGCCACGCCGAGAAGTGGGCGGCGGGCAGCGCGCGCGAGAACGCGTCGCCCTGGCCCTGATCGCAGGCCATGGCAGTCAGGCGCCGGCGCACGTCGGCCGACTCGACGCCCTCGGCGACCACGCGCAGCCCGAGGTTGCCGGCCAGCTCGATCATGCACCGGACGATGGCGGCGTCGCGGCTGTCGGTCGCCATCGCCGTGACGAACGAGCGGTCGATCTTGACCTCCTTGACCGGGAGGCGCTTGAGGTAGTCGATGGAGGAGGAGCCCGCCCCGAAGTCGTCGACCGAGATCTCCATGCCGAGCTCGTGCAACCGGGCGATGCTCGGCAGCGCCCGCGCCGGGTCGGCGGCGACCATGCTCTCGGTGATCTCGAGCACCAGCCTGTTCGTGGGGACGTCGAGGTCGCGGCACAGCGCCGCAATCCGATCGGGGAGGTCGGGCTCGACCAGCGTGCGGGCCGAGAGCTCGATCGCCACGCTGAGATCGATGCCGTCGTCGCGCCACGCCGCGACCTGACGCAGGGCGCGGCCGAGCACGTCGTCGGTCAGCGGGACGACCAGGCCGGTGTGCTCGGCCAGCCCGACGAACTCCTCGGGCCCGAGCCAGCCGTGCACGGGGTGGGCCCAGCGCAGGAGGACCTCGACCCCCGCGACGGCCCCGCTGCGCAGGTCGATCTTCGGCTCGTAGTGCACGACGAGCTCGTCGCGCTCCAGCGCCCCGCGGAGGTCGGCGGCCAGAGCGAGGCGCTGCCCGTTGTCGCGTTCGAGGTCGCGCACGTAGCGCTCGACGCCCGTACGTCCCTCCTTGGCCCGGTACATCGCCACGTCGGCGCGCTGCATCAGCACGTCGACGTCGCGGCCGTGCTCGGGGAAGGAGGCGATGCCCACGCTGGCGCCCAGCTCGACGCGCACGCCGGTGACGTCGAAGTGCTGTGACACCGCGTGGCGCACGGCGGCCGCGACGCCGATGCTGCCCGCGGGCGTCTCGACCGAGGGCAACAGGATCGCGAACTCGTCGCCCCCGAGGCGCGCGACGGTGTCATCCTCGCCGAGCACGCCGCCAAGGCGCGCGCCGACCTGGCGCAGGACCACGTCGCCGTAGTGGTGGCCGAGGGTGTCGTTGATCTCCTTGAAGCGATCGAGGTCGACGAGCATGACCGCGACGCCGCCGCCGCGGCGAGCGGCCGCGCGGATGGCGCGCTGCGTCCGTGACCGGAAGAGCACGCGGTTGGGCAGGCCCGTGAGCGCGTCGTGGAGCGCGAGGCGCTCGGCGATGAGCGCCTGGCGTCCCGCGCGCTGCACGGCCACGATCGGCAGCGCCAGCAGTCCCAGCAGCAGCGGGCTGGCGTCGACGGCCAGGACCGCCAGCGGGGCCAGGCCCAGCAGGATGGCCTCGGTGAGGGAATGGCGGATGAGGTCCGAGGAGAGCTGGTCGCGCAGCCGGGCTCCGGAGGTCAGCGCGATGGCGCCGGCCACGAGGCCAGTGTTGACCACGAAGAAGGCCACCCCGGCGCCGAGCACAGCGGGGACGGCGCGCGGGGCGAAGCCGTCGTCGTGCGGCAGCGCGCCGGCGACGGTCAGCACGCCACCGGCCGCCGCCACGGCGAGCACGTACTGGGCGACGTTGAAGGCGGTGCGCGACGGCCGCTTGCCGTCGACCACGTCGGCCACCGCGGAGCCGAGGGCCTGCGCGAGCGCCGCCGCCCCCACGCCGGAGGAGATCAGCAGGGCGAAGGTGAAGGTGGTGGACGGGGTGACCTCGCCGCGGTTGGGCCCGAGCCTGATCGGCACCAGCTCGCCGACGATGACCGCGACGACCAGCAGCCACAGGCCGAGCGACCCCTGACCGACCAGGGTGGGACCGTCGAGGGCGGCGAAGGCCGCCGCGAAGCCCAGGCCGCAGGCGATGACGGCGCTGACGTAGACGCGGGCGCGCACGGGTCAGGCGCGCCGAACGGATCCGCGATGGCCGGGGCGCCGCGCTCGCGGCGGGGCGCCTGCAGTCGTGGCTAGCTCCACTTGGCGCCGGCGCCGAGGACCTCGACGAGCAACGCGAGCATGGCGACCGTGATGACCAGACGGAACAGACGGAACTTCACGAGCACGCCCCCTTGTGCGTCAGGGGCTCCGCATCCATGAGGAGCCCTGGCAGTTCCCATCGGCACGTGCCGGGAAACCTTTAGCGCTGCGCTCGACACCGTCCACGGACATCCGACGACCATCGAAGCGCCCCCTCAAGCCGGCTGGCAGCCCGGTCGATGCGCGGCGCGTGCTGATCGGCCTCGCCCTGCTCCTGTGCCTCGCCAGCGTGCCCTGCGCCGGCGGGCGCCTCGGGGCGCTCGCGGAGCTGCGCTTCCGCGCGCCGGGCCTGGCGCTGGCGGCCATCGCTGTGCAGGTCCTCGTCATCTCGGTCGCCCCGGGGAGCGGCGGAACGGCTCATCGCATCGCTCACCTCGGCACCTACGGGCTCATCGGCGCCTTCCTGTGGGCCAACCGGCACGTGCCGTACCTGTGGCTGGTGGCGATCGGCGGGGGGCTGAATCTCGTCGCCATCATCGCCAACGGCGGCGTCATGCCCGCCGACCCCGGCGCGCTGGCCGCCGCCGGCGTGCAGCAGCCGGCGGGCGAGTTCGCCAATTCGATGGCGCTCGCGCACCCCCGTCTGAGCTTCCTCGGCGACGTCTTTGCCGTGCCCTCCTCGTGGCCGGTGAGCAACGTCTTCAGCGTCGGCGACGTCGTGCTCGTCGTCGCGGCGCTCCTGGCCCTGCACCGCTTGTGCGGGTCGCGCCTGGCATAGAGTCCCGCCCGGCATGGTCGAGGTCAGGCGAGAGGTGCGCCCGGTGTGGCCCTTCCGCCTGCCCGGCGGGGGGCGCGACGGCGTCATGCGCCGCAGGCGCGGCGGTGGCCTCGAGCGGCTGCTGCACGTCGACGGCGCGCGGGCCGTGGTCCGCGTCGGCCAGCCCGCGCGCGACCGGGTCGTGCTCGTCGCCGGCGCCGACAGCCCGGAGGTGGCCGAGGAGGCGATCGCGCGCATGCGCTTTGCCCTCGGCGTCGACGACGACCTGCGGCCGTTCTACGAGCGCTTCCGCTCCGACCCCGTCATCGGGCGGTCCGTGCGCGTCCGCCCGCAGCTGCGGGTGATCCGCCGCCCCGAGCCCTTCGAGGCGCTGGCGTGGGCCATCTGCGAGCAGCTCATCGAGTCCCCTCGCGCCGCCGCGATCCAGCGGCGCATCGTCTTCGCTCTGGGCCGCCGCTGTCCGACGACCGGGCTGCGCGACCTCCCGGCCGCTGCGACGCTGGCCGGAACGGCGCCCGCGCGCCTGCAGTCCTTCGACCTCGCCGCCGGGCGCGCCACGGCGCTGCGCCGCGCGGCCATCGAGGTGGCCAGCGGCCGGGCCGACCTCGCCGACTCGGACCACGAGCGCGGCTGGCGCCGGCTGCGCGCCATCCCCGGCATCGGCAGCTGGACGATCGAGATGCTGGCGCTGCACGGTCAGGGGCGCTACGACCAGATCCCCGCGGGCGACCTCGGCTATCTGCGCGCCATCGGGCGATTGACCAGCGGTGACCCCTATGCGCGCGCCACCGAGGACGAGGTCCGCGCCTTCTTCGCGCCCTACGGCGAGTGGGCGGGACTCGCCGGCGCCCACCTCATCGGCAAGGGCGCGGCGTAGGTCAGCCGGCGCCGCTGTCGGCCAGGCCCTGCCCGGGCAGGAACTCGTTGGTGAGGGCGCGCGCCGCGTTGGGCGGGCGCCTCACGAGCTTGCTGTCGTACATCCAGTCGCCGTAGCGGTTCCACTGCACGGGGTCCATCCACCCGAACGGCTTGCCGGCGGCGGGGAAGAAGACCGGCAGCGTCGTGCGGACCATCGCCATCTCGCTGCCGCGGTCGAGATCCTTGTTGGCGGACACCAGCGCGTCGACGGCGGCGGTCGGGTCGTCGCGGACGGTCTGCGCGCCGCGCGCGAGCGCCTGCATGAAGCGGCGCACGATCTCGCCCTGCTCGCCGACGTAGTCCTGGCGGGCGGCGAAGACGAGCTCGTTGTAGGTCGGCACGCCGGCCTCGTCGATGCGGATGACCGAGGGGTGCTTGTGCTGGCGGGCGAGCTGCACGGCTTCGACGTTCCAGTACGCGCCGAGGATCGCGTCGACCTTCTTCGACAGCAGCGACGGGACGAGGTTGAAGCCGACGTCGACGGACTTCACGCGGCCGCGGTCGACGCCCGCATGCGCCAGGATCGCGCGCAGCGCCGCCTCGTCGGAGGGCAGCCCGGTGACGCCGACCGACTTGCCGGCCAGGTCGCGTGGCGACTTGACCTTGCCGCGCAGCGAGATCAGCGAGCTGAGCGGGCGCTGGATCAGCGCCCCGACCGCGACGATCTTCTGGCCCTTGTCGCGGCTGAGCAGGAGCTCGGGCTCGTAGGTGATGGCGAGATCGGCGCGACCCGCCGACAGGAGCTTCAGCGGCGACGTGGCATCCGAGGGCGTCTCGATGCGCACGTCCAGGCCCGCGCGACGGAAGGCGCCGCTGGCCTGGGCGGCGTAGATCGGCGCGTGGTCGGCGTTCGGCAGCCAGTCGAGCAGCACCGTCAGCCGCTTCTGCGCGGGCGCGTTGGTGGGCTCCGAGCGCTCGCCGCACGCGGCGAGGGCGCCGGCGGCAACGAGGACGAGCAGCACGGCGACAAGGCGACGGGTCAACGGTTGGGTCCTTCCGGTTGGCGATGGGCCCACGGCACGAGCCGGCGCTCGGCGAGTGAGAGAGCTGAGAAGAGGAGCACGGCGAAGGCCGCGAGCAGGACGACGGCCGCGTAGGCGCGCGCGGTCTCGAGCTGCGGGATGGCCTGGAGCATGAGGTGCCCCAGGCCCTGGCTCGAGCCGGCGTACTCGGCGAACACGGCACCGATGACGGCGACGGCGACGGCGATCTTCGCCCCGCTCAGCGCCGCCGGGAGGGCGGCTGGCGCCTCGGCCCAGCGGAAGGCTTGCCAGCGCGAGGCGTCGAGCGTGCGCATGAGCTTGAGCTGGTCGGGATCGACCGCGCGCAGGGCGTCGAGCGTGGTGACGACCACGGGGAAGAAGCAGACCAGCGCGATGATGGCCAGCTTGGGCACGATCCCGAAGCCGAACCACACGACGAGCAGCGGGGCGATGATGACGATCGGGACCGCCTGCGAGGCGACGAGCAGGGGATAGACGCCGCGGCGCAACGCGCCCGAGAAGTGCAGCGCCACGGCGAGCAGGAAGCCGAGGATCAGCGCCACGAGGATGCCCAGTCCGACCTCCTGCCCGGTGACCAGCAGGTTGGACCACAGCAGCGATCGGTCGTCCCAGAGCGCGGTGGCGATCTGGCTGGGGGCGGGCAGGATGAAGTCGTCGACGCCGCCGACGTCGGCGTAGAGCTCCCAGCCGCCCAGCAGCGCCGCGACGAGCAGGATCGCGCTCATGACCGCAGCGCCTCCAGCGCGCGCTCGCGCACGGCGAGCACCTCGGCCGCGCCGCGCGAGGCGCCGACCGGCAGCTCGGCCACCACGCGGCCCGGACGCGGTGACATTACGAGCACGCGGTCGGCGAGCGTCGCCGCCTCCTCGACGTCGTGGGTGACCAGCAGCACCGTGCGCGGCTCGCGTCGCAGCGCGCCGGCCAGCCACTCCTGCATCTCGCGCCGCGTGAGCGCGTCGAGCGAGGCGAACGGCTCGTCCAGGCACAGCACCGGCTTGCCCGAGAGCAGCGTGCGCAGGAAGGCCACGCGCTGGCGCATCCCGCCCGAGAGCTGGTGCGGGCGGGCGCGCTCGAAGCCCTCCAGGCCGAAGGCGGCGAAGAGCGGATGGGCCCGGACGCGCGCCTGCTGGCGCGAGGCGCCGGCCAGGCGGGGCGCGAGCGCGGCGTTGTCGATCGCGCTCAGCCACGGCAGCAGGCCGTCGCGCTGGGGCATCAGCACGGCGGGGTCGGCGCGAAGGCTGCCCGCGTCGGGCGACTGCAGGCGGCAGACCAGCTCGAGCAGCGTGGTCTTGCCGCATCCGCTGGGTCCGACCACGGCGACGACCTCGCACGGCGCCACGTCGAGGTCGACGCCCTCCAGGGCCTGGACGCCGCCGAAATTGCGCGCGACTCCGGCGAGATGGACCTCGCCGCCGCGTGCCGGATTAACGTTTCGAGGCTCCTGTGCGGGAGCCTCGAGCCTCGTCGTCATCGCTCCCTCCGCGGGCATTACCCCACAGGTTCGAAGGGTCAGCGCCGGGTGGTGGGCGCTATCTCAGCCGGCCTCCGCCAGCCCCCCTGTTGTTCTGCACTCCAGGGGATGCTAGCGCGGGAGCGCCAAAGTGCGCAGCTTGAGCGCCGCTATCGCCGCAAACCTTCTCGCGCCCCGGCACGCCACCTCCCGCGCTGAGACGATCGCTCGGCAGGACTGCATGGTCGTCGGGGAGATAAGGGGGACTTCATGGCTGGAGCGCTGGGGCGCCGAGTGCCCACCGATTGGCGCCACTACGAGAAGTTCCCGCTCACCGCGGCGACCGCGCCCGCCGCGCCAGCGCCAGTCGCGATCGGGGTGAGCTGGTACACAGACTTCGACTCGCCGGTCAAGAAGGACGGGCGCTACTGGATCGGCCTGGACTCCAAGCAGCTCGGCACGGTCCGCGGCGGGCACTGCGTGTGTCTCGAGCCGGGCGATCAGCTCGACGGCAACGGCGCGGTCACCCGCCGCATGCAGGACGGGCAGGGTTGGTGGGACTTCTACGACCAGGGCACGGAGGGCGCGTGCGTCGGCTTCGGGTGCTCGCGGATGATGAGCCTGCTCAACCGCAAGCGCTACGACGCCCGCTGGCTGTGGGACTGGGCCAAGGCCACCGACGACTGGCCGCAGACCAACCCCGGCGACGACCAGGGCACCAGCGTGCGCGCCGCCTGCGAGATCCTGCGCACGCGGGGACACGTGGCCTGGGAGGACGCCTACAACGGACGCGACTACCAGCAGCGGGACCAGGAGGCGCCCGCGCCGGGCGAGGGGATCGCGGTCTACCGCTGGGCGCGGACGGTCGACGAGGTCCACGGCGTCCTCAAGAGCCCGGCCAACGATCGCGCCGGTGCCGTGCGCATCCTCAACTCATGGGGCCGCGGCTACCCGCATCGTGTCTGGATGCCCGACGAGACGCTGCAGCGGCTGATCGACGAGGACGGAGAGGTCGCCCTCGTCACCGACCGCTAGCTACGACGAGCGCCCGAGCGGGCGCGTCAGTGCCTTGACGAAGTCCTCGAGCTGGCCCGTGGTCCAGCACTCGAACGCTTCGCAATGCTGCTCGTAGGCGGAGATGACCGAGTCGCCGTAGTTCCAGTACAGGCGCGGCTCGGGGTTCAGCCAGAAGGTGCGCCCGGCCTTGGCCGTGACCTGCGCGAAGATGTCGGCGCGCGGGTCGCGGCCGTTGGTGCGGGCGTCGCCGAGGATGATGACGGTGGCACGCGGGTGCAGCTCGTCGTCGACGAGGCCGGCGAACTCGCTCCACACGCGGCCGTAGTCGGTGTAGCCGGAGACGTCGGCCACGCCCGCGTCGCGCCCGATGGCCTCGCTGACCGCCTGGAAGCTGCGCTCGCGCTCGAAGACGTCGGTCACCTCGCTGATGCGCTCGATGAAGACGAACGAGCGCATCTTGCGAAACGAGTCGTGCAGGGCGTGCAGGACGCTCAGGAAGAACACGCTGGCGCTGGTCACGCTCGTGGAGACGTCGCACAGCACGTAGATCTCGGGGCGCCGGGGGCGCACGGGCTTGTAGCGCAGCACGACCGGGACGCCGCCGGTCTCCAGCGAGGCGCGCATCGTCTTGCGCACGTCGACCTGGGCGTGGCGCTTGCGGCCGCGCAGC
>DASVFT010000172.1:0-9305 GCA_036379935.1 Solirubrobacteraceae bacterium
GAGGAGACGCTCCGCGACCACCCCGACCTCGAAAGCCAGTGCTCCTCGCGCCTCGGGCCGACCCAGCCCGGACTCAACTACCCCGACACGACCAGGCGCGCCACGCCGCGCGAGGCCCGCGATCGCGGCCTGCGCAAGCGCGCCGACGGCGATCGCCCGGTCCCGCAGGCACAGACCCCCGCGCCCGGCGACGTGAGCACGCCGGGCCCGGCACCGTCCACGCCGGCCATACCGCCGATCGAGGTGCCCGAGGGCCAGCCGAACGTCCCGCTACCGCCGTTGCCGAGCGTGCCGCTGCCGTCGCTGCCCGACGTGGGCGGAGGGGGCGGCCGGAGCACCGGGGACTCCGGCGGCGGCCGCAGCGGCGACCAGACCCTCCTCGACTACCTCCTCAAGCCGTGACCCGCGCGCGCCGCTCTCGCCCCTCCATCGCCGCCAACCCGGTGCTGGTCGGCGCGGTGACGACGCTCGTCGTGATCGTCGCCGTCTTCCTGGCCTACAACGCCAACGACGGCCTGCCCTTCGTGCCCACGCGCCAGCTCGACGTGCTCGTCGTCAACGGCGCCAACCTCGTCAACGGCAACGAGGTGCGCTCGGGCGGCTTCCGCGTCGGCGTGGTGTCCGACATGGCGCCGGTCATGCTCCCGGACGGGAAGGTCGGCGCGAAGCTCACGCTCAAGCTCGACCGCAAGCTCGGCGCGGTGCCCGTCGACTCGCGCGTGGTCATCCGGCCGCGCTCGGCGCTGGGGCTGAAGTACGTCGAGCTCGACACCGGGCGCTCGAAGAAGGTCTTCGCCGACGGCGCGACGATGCCCGTCAGCCAGTCGACCGTCCCCGTGGAGCTCGACGAGGTCTTCAACATGTTCGACGCGCCCACGCGCCGCGCCGCGCAGGGCAACCTCGAGGGCTTCGGCGACGCCCTCGTCGGCCGCGGCGCCGACCTGCATCGCACGATCGAGGTCGCGCCGCCCCTCCTGGGCCACCTCGGGTCGGTCATGTCCAACGTGGCCGACCCGCGGACCGATCTGCGCTCGTTCTTCAAGGAGCTCGGCGATGCGGCACGCGTCGTGGCGCCGGTCTCGCGCACCAACGCCCGCCTGTTCACCTCGATGGCCGACACCTTCGGCGCGCTTGCGCGCGACCCGGAGGCGCTGAAGGACACGATCGCGGGGACGCCTCCCACGCTGGCCGCCGGCACGTCGTCGCTGAGGGTCCAGCGCCCGTTCCTCGACCACACGGCCGCGCTGTCGCGCGACCTCGACGCCGCCGCCACGGAGCTCCGCGCCGCCCTGCCGCCGGTCAACGCGGCGCTGCGCACCGGCACCCCGGTGCAGGGGCGCTCACCCGCGCTCTACGACGGGCTGCACGGCTCGCTGCAGGCGCTCGACGACCTCGTGCGCGCGCCCACCACCACGGGCAGCCTGCGCGGCCTGACGGCCACGGTCGACACGCTGCAGCCGCAGCTGCGCTTCCTGGGGCCCTACGTGACGGTCTGCAACAGCTGGAACATGTTCTGGACCTTCGTGGCCGAGCACCTGTCGGCGCCCGACGACACGGGCTCCTCGCAGCGTGCGCTGCTCAACATGGGCGGCCAGGAGCCCGGCACCGACGGCGTGGGCAACGGCGGCGCCAACGAGTTCGCCCACGGCAAGGGCGCGCTCCCTGGCAACGCCGAGCAGTGGCTGCACGACAACGTCTACGGCCCGGCCGTCGACGCGCACGGCAACGCCGACTGCGGCGCCGGGCAGACCGGCTACATCCAGGCCTACAACCCGCTGCGCGACAAGTCGGTGCAAGACGACCCCTACCAGGGCGTCGTGTCCGAGCGCTTCCCGGTCACCGGACGGCTGGGCCCGACCTACGCGCAGTTCGACAAGGCCGGCCGCGGCCACGGCTCCAACCCGGATCATGTGCCGGCCGGCGAGACGTTCACCGAGCGCCCCGGCGGCCATGGCGCCGGCGTCGCGGGGGAGCTGCCGTGAGGCGCGGCAAGCGGCGCGGCGCCTCGGCCCTCACGGTCGGGCTGGCCACCCTCGCGGTCCTGGCCGTGGCCGTCTACCTCGGCTTCGCCAAGGCGATCCCGTTCCGCCACCACTACACGGTGCAGGCGGTCTTCCCGACGGCCAACAACATCCGCGTGGACTCGCCGGTGCGCATCGCCGGCGTCAACGTCGGCAAGGTCACGAAGATCGCGCACCTCGAGGCCGGCAGGCCGGACGCGGTGGTGACCATGCGCCTGGACAAGAAGGGGCTGCCGCTGCATCGCGACGCGCGCATGAAGATCCGTCCGCGCATCTTCCTGGAGGGCAACTTCTTCGTCGACGTCAGCCCCGGCTCGCCTTCGGCGCCGCTGGTGCGCGACGGCGATCGCATCCCGATCAACCAGACGAGCGGGCCGGTGCAGCTCGACCAGGTGCTCGGCGCGCTGCAGGCGCCGACGCGACGCGACCTCCAGGCTCTGCTGCGCGAGCTGTCATCGGGGCTCAGCGGCGCCGGGGCGCGTGGCTACAACGGCTCGATCCCGTATTGGAAGCCGGCCTACCGCGACGCGTCGATCGTGGCCGACGCGCTCCAGGGAACCGAGGACCACGACCTCTCGCGCGTGGTCGACAAGGCGGGCGCGACCGCCGAGGCGCTGGACCGCCACCGCGAGCAGCTCAAGTCGCTGGTCAGCGACTTCGATGCCACCGCGGCCGCCTTCGCCGCGCGCGACCGGGAGCTGTCGGCGGCGGTGGCCGAGCTGCCGCGGACCCTGCGCGCCGGGATGCCCGCGCTGGGCGCGCTGAACCGCTCGTTCCCGGCCCTCCGAGGGCTGATCCGCGCCGCACGTCCCGCGGTGCGCTCCTCGGGCCCCGCGCTCGACGCCTTGCTTCCCTTCGCGCGGCAGGCCCGCGGCCTGGTCTCGCGGCCCGAGCTGCGCGGGCTGACCCACGACCTGCGGCCCGTGGTCCCCTCGCTCACCGCGCTCAACGAGCGCTCCGTGGCGCTCTACCAGCAGGTCTCGCAGGCCTCGAGCTGCCAGAACGAGGTGATCCTGCCGTGGAGCAGGGACACGATCGACGACAAGACGTTCCCGGCCCTCGGACCGGTCTATGAGGAGGCGACCAAGCCGCTGCCCGGCCTGGCCGGCGAGAGCCGCTCGGGCGACGCCAACGGCCAGTGGTTCCGCGTGCTGCTCGCGCCGCCCAAGTTCGCCTACCCCTTCGGCACCGACAAGCTCTTCCTCACCGGCCAGCCGCTCCAGGGCGTCAACCCGCCCGCGCCCAAGGACCACGCACGCCCGCCACTGCGGCCGGACGTTGCCTGCGAGACGCAGGAGGCCCCGGACCTGCGCACCGTCCCCAGCCCGGCGCCGCCCGGCTACCGCATCGCGGAGGCGCCGGCGGCGGCGCGGACCAAGGCCCTGCAGGAGACCGTCGACTGGCTGCGCAGGGGGCTGGAGCGGTGAGGCGCGCGCTGGCCAAGAACGCGCAGCACGTCGCCGCGCTGATCGGCCTGGCGCTGATCGCCGCGGTCGTGGCGGGCTACATCCTCGCCCACCAGCGCATGCGCTTCCCCTGGGAAAGCAGGCCGTTCCGGCTGCAGGCGGCGTTCTCGACCGCCCAGGCCGTGACTCCGGGCCAGGGGCAGACGGTCCGGGTCTCGGGCGTGCGCGTGGGGGACATCACCAAGGTGGGGCTGAAGGACGGCCGCGCGGTGGTGACGATGGACCTCGACCCCGAGTACAGCGACCTCGTCCATACCGACGCCACGGCGCTGCTGCGGCCCAAGACCGGGCTCAAGGACATGTTCATCGAGCTCGATCCGGGCAGCGCCCGCGCGCCGCTGGCCCAGCGTGGATGGACCGTGCCCGTCTCCAACACGCTGCCCGACGTCAATCCCGACGAGATCCTGGCCTCGCTCGACGCCGACACGCGCGACTACCTCACGCTGCTGGTCGACGGCGCCGGCCAGGGCCTGAAGGGCCGCGGAGACGACCTGCGCGAGGTCTTCCGCCGCTTCGAGCCGACCCATCGCGACCTCGCCCGCGTCAACGCGCTGGTGGCGCAGCGCCATCGCCACCTGCGTCGCCTCGTGCACGCGCTGGGCGACCTCAACGAGGAGCTGGCCGGCAAGAGCGACGATCTCGCGGCGCTGGTGACGTCCTCCTCGGCGGTGTTCGGCGCCTTCGCCTCCGAGCAGGCCAACGTGACGCGGGCCGTGGCCGATCTGCCGGCGGCGCTGCGCCAGACGACCGACACGCTCGGGCGGGTGCAGCGCTTCGCCGAGGCCCTGCGCCCCGCGGCCGCGCACCTGCAGCCGGCCGTCAAGGCGCTGGACCGCGCCAACCACGCGGTGGCGCCCTTCGCCGCGGAGGCGGCACCGATCGTGCGCGACCAGGTCCGGCCCTTCGCGCGCGACGCCCGCCCGGTGGTGCGCTCGGCCCGTCGCCCCGTGAGCGAGCTGGAGAGCTCGACGCCCGATCTCACCCGCTCGTTCACGGTGCTCAACCACTTCCTCAACGAGCTGTCCTACAACCCCAACGGACGCGAGGGGCCGAGCAAGGACGGCCGCGAGGAGGGCTACCTGTTCTGGCTCGCGTGGCTCCAGCACAACGGCGCCGCGCTCTTCTCGACCTCCGACGCCAACGGCCCGTTCCGTCCGGTCACGCTGGGCGGCACCTGCGGCGTGCTGCGCTCGCTGGCCGGCGAGAGCCCGCCCCTGAACCAGGCGCTCCTGCCCGCGCTCACCGACCCGGAGCTCTGCGGCAGCTGATGGTCAAGCAGGCGCCGTCGCTGGGACGGATCCTGACCATGGTCGGCTTCGCGCTGTCGTGCTTCGGCCTGCTGCTGTTCCTGTGGCTGAGCTTCGGCGGGCCGATCCCGCTCAAGCCCAAGGGCTACGAGCTCAAGGTCGCCTTCCCCGAGGCCGCGCAGCTGGGGACCGAGGCCGACGTGCGGATCGCCGGCGTGTCGGTCGGCAAGGTCCGCGGCAAGGACCTCGACCCCGCGCATCCCAACCGCACGGTGGCGACGATCGAAATGCAGCGCAAGTACGCGCCGGTGGCCCGCGACGCGCGCGCCATCCTGCGCCAGAAGACGCTGCTGGGCGAGACCTACGTCGAGCTCACGCCCGGCCATCCGCGTCAGGCGGGCACCGTGCCCGAGGGCGGCTTGTTGTCCGACGCCCGGGTGGCGAAGACGGTCGAGCTCGACGAGATCCTCTCGGCCCTCGATCCGCAGACACGGGCCAGCTTCCGCGGCTGGCAGCAGGACCTCTCGCGCGCCGTGGCCGGGCGCGGGCAGGACCTCAACGACGCGCTGGGCAACCTGCCCGCCTTCGCCGAGGACGGCAACGACCTGCTCGCCGTGCTCGACGGTCAGTCTGCGGCCGTGCGCGGCCTCGTGCGCGGGACGGGGCAGGTCTTCGGCGCGCTCACCGAGGACGAGGGTGCGCTGCACGACCTCGTCGTCAACGCCGGCGACACCTTCGATGCCACCGCGCGCCAGCAGGAGGCGCTGGCGCGGACGCTGCGGATCTTCCCGACCTTCCTCCAGGAGTCGCGGCTCACCTTCGCGCGCCTGGAGCGCTTCTCGAAGAAGACCGATCCGCTGGTGCAGGACTTGCGCCCGCCCGTCCACGACCTCGCTCCGACGCTGCGCGACGTGCGCGCGCTGGCCCCCGACCTGCGCAACCTGTTCGTGAACCTCGATCCGCTCATCACGGCCTCGAAGACGGGGATGCCCGCGCTGCGCGACACGCTGACCGAGGCCAAGCCTCTCGTCGGCCAGCTGCAGCCGTTCCTCGAGCAGCTCAACCCCATGCTGCAGTGGCTCGAGTACCACCAGCTCACCACCGCCGACTTCATCTCCAACGGCGCGGCCACGCTGGCCGACACGACGGACACGGTGACCAACCAGGAGATGGGCCACTACCTGCGCCAGTTCGGGCCCTCCGGGCCCGAGACCGTGGCGATGTACCCGCAGCGCCCGGCCGCCTCGCGCGGCAACGCCTACCTGAACCCGGACGCCCTGACCGGGGCCAAGCGCGCCCGGTACATGATGTTCGGCAACTTCGACTGCGCCAACGCCGGCGGCGAGCGGATGACCCAGGTGCCCGACTCCTCGGACGCCCCGTCGTGCTTCGTGCAGGACCCGCCGGCGTGGCCGCCCGGCAACACGCGCCCCTACCCGCACATCGACGCGGCGAGCTACTCGCGGCCCTAGTGGCCTGCTAGGAGTCCCGGACGATCTTGCCGGGGTTGAGGTTGGCCCCGGGATCGACGCCGTCGAACAGGGCGCGCAGCATGGCCACGCCGGGCGCCGAGATGTCGTCGCGCAGCCACCGCGCGTGCTCGGTGCCCACGGCGTGGTGGTGCGAGAGCGTCGCGCCCGAGTCGATGAACGCCTGCTGGATGGCGGCCTTGACGACGTCGTACTCGTCGATCGGCTCCGGCCCGCCCGAGGGCTTGAACGCGAACGTGAAGTACAGGCAGGCGCCCGCGTGGTAGCTGTGCGACAGGTGGCACATGATGTAGCCGGTGACGCCGAGCTCGGCGAACGCGCCGTGGGCCGCCGCCATCACGCTGGCGTAGAGCGCCGGCAGCGCGCTCCACGGCGCGCTCGTCTCGGACACGTCGGCCGGCGCTCCGCGGTCGAGCAGGTAGTCGCGGATGTAGGGCGTGTCAAACTTCTTCTGGTCGTAGAGGGCGCCAGGAGCGCTGCCGATGCACAGCCCGTTATGGCGGGCGACGATCCTGCCCACGAGCTTGCGCTGGGCCGCCACGTGGCCCTTGCTGCCCTCGTAGCCGATGAACGACAGGCACATCGCCTCGAGGTCGTAGCCGCGGCGGCGCTCCAGGTAGGTCGTCAGTGCCTTGGACTTCACGCGGTCCAGCGGCGTGGGGTCCTTGCGCGTGGAGAACGAGAACTGCGTCTCGTACGCGTCGGACACGCGCGTCACCGAGGGCGAGGCCTCGCTCTCGGCGATGTCGTGCATCGCGGCGAGCGCGCGCTCCCAGTCGGGGAAGAGGTAGCCGAGGATGACGCGGCTCTCCGGCACGCGGTGCACGTGGATCGTGGCCTCGGTGATGATCCCCAGCCGCCCTTCGCTGCCCAGCACCATCTCGCGCACGCTCGGGCCCGTCGAGGTGTGCGGCACGGGCCGGGTGACGAGGAGGCCCGCCGGGGTCGCCACGCGCAGCGCGCGCGTGAGGTCTGCGACGTCGCCGTACTTGTCGGACTGCATCCCCGACGAGCGGGTCGCGATCCAGCCGCCCAGGGTGGAGTGGGTGAAGCTGTCGGGGAAGTGCCCGGCCGTCCAGCCGCGTGCGTTGAGCTGCTCCTCGAGGTGCGGGCCGAAGACGCCTGCCTGCACCCGGGCCAGGCGCGACGCCGCGTCGATCTCGAGCACGCGGTTGCAGCGGCTCATGTCGACCGACACGATCGTCCGCTGCTCTCCCTCCGGCGGTTCGAGGCTGCCCGAGATGTTGGTGCCGCCGCCGAAGGGGATGAGCACGGCGTCGGCCTCGAGCGCCGCGCGGACGATGGCCGTCACCTCGTCTTCGGTGCCCGGGTGCACGACCACGTCGGGGACGCGGCCCACGTCGCCGCTGCGGTGGCGGATGAGGTCGCGCAGGCACTTGCCGCGCGCGTGGACGAGGCGGTTGAGCGGGTCGGTCGAGACGTACTCGCTCCCGACCGCCTCGCTCAGCGCCGCCTCGAGCTCCGCCGTCAGCGACGGCTCGGCGATGGACAGCTCGTCGAAGGCGACCGGCTTGGTCGTCTCGCGATCGACGTCGACGTCGAGGACGCGCTTGATGAACGGCCCGAGCCCCGGCTTGTCCGCGTGCGTGAAGGTGACGCCCTCGTGGCCCCAGCCCCACCATTTCATCCGGCCCGCGACCGCAGGAGCGCCTGGTCTCGGCGCGTCGATGACGGGCGATCGGTGGGACTGCACGTGAGCGCGAAGCTTAACGTCAGGCGACCGCGGCCTCGCGGACGGCCACGGCGGACAGGAAGTCCAGCAGGCGCTGGGCCAGCGCGCCGTCGCCCTCCACCTCGAGCTCGGTGCGCGAGGCGTCGAGGCCGAAGGCCTCCACCCACGCGCGCTCGGGTCCGCCGATGCGAGCGTCGGCCTCGGGCGCGCCGCGCTCCTCGTAGACGACGTTGCCGTCGTCGACGTGCAGGACATGGACGCCCGCCCCCGGCCCGTCGGCGATCCGCAGCTCGACCGTGCCGTGCAGCGCGGAGGGCGCGGCCAAGCCGGGCGCGCAGCGCAGGATGGCGCCGACGTCGATGGCCTCTCCGGGACGCGGCGGGCCCCAGGCCCAGCGGTAGCCCCAGCGGGCCAGCGCACCGACGACGGGCAGGAGGTCGCGGGCGCGCTCGGTGAGCTCGTAGTCCACGCGCGGTGGAACCTCCCGGTAGCGCTGGCGGGTCAGCAGCCCGTCGGCGACCATGCGGTTCAGCCGCGAGCGGAGCTGCTCGGTCGAGATGCCCGGCAGCACGCGCTGGAGCTCGACGAAGCGGCGCGGCCCGCCGGCCAGGTCGCGGACGATGAGCAGCGTCCACTTGTCCCCGACGAGGTCCAGCGCCCGCGCGTCCGGAGCCCACTGGTTGTAGGGATGACGCTTGGGAGGTGGCGTTGTGGCGATGACCGGACTCCTGCTGCGGTCGCGTGCTTCGATGCTAAGCCGCATCGAACGATAGACCACGTAACGGAGCACGCGGACAAACTGTTCATCCAGTTAGTTTCGTGGCGCGCCGGCCTCCGAACCGCGCGCCACGAATGGCCTTCGGCCCGCGAATGGCGCAAGCTTCGCGAGCCGCCTGCGTTGCAGCCTTCACAGTGGGCGAACTCATCTCCCTTGCCGCGCGGCGCGCCGTGCGTGCGGCGGCCAACGCGCCACCCGCGCGCCCGCGCGTGAGCTTCTTCTTCGATCTCGCGTCGCCATGGACCTATCTCGCCGCCGAGCGCGTGGAGCGTCGCTTCGCCTGGGTGCGCTGGCAGCCCGTGGTCCCCGACGCGCTGCCGCTCGAGGACGGCGAGGAGATGGCACGGCGGGCGGTCGAGCAGCGCGCCGCCGAGCTGCGGCTGCCGCTCGTGTGGCCCGAGACGTGGCCGAACGCCGGCCGCCGGGCGATGCGCGTGGCCTCGCTGGCGGCCGAGCGCCAGCGCGCGGCGCCCTTCGTGCTGGCCGCCAGCCGGCTGGCCTTCTGCGGGGGCTACGACGTCGACGATCCCGAGGCGCTGGCCGAGGCGGCGGCAGCCGCCGGACTCGGGCTCGACGACTGCCTGCAGGCGGCCGGCGACCTGCGCCGCGA
>DASVFT010000173.1:0-43522 GCA_036379935.1 Solirubrobacteraceae bacterium
CCGGCTCGCCGGCCGCTTCCGCCGCGTTGTCCGCCGAGTCGCTCCCGGCGGTCGACCCCTCAGGCATCGCGGCCCCCAGCGCATGCACGCCGCCGTCGACGTGGAGGATCTCTCCGGTGATCGCTCGGGCGAGGGGGGAGAGGAGGAAGAGGCAGGCGTCGGCGACGGGGTTGGGGTCGGTGAGGTCCCAGCCGAGTGGGGCCTGGCGCTCCCAGATCTGGGCGAGGCCCTCGAAGCCCTCGATGTTCGAGGCGGCGACGGTTTGGAGCGGGCCGGCGGCCACGAGGTTGGAACGCACGCCGCGCGGGCCGAGGTCGCGCGCCAGGTAGCGGCTGATCGACTCGAGCGCGGCCTTCGACACGCCGGCCCAGTCGTAGGCCGGCCAGGCGACGCTGGCGTCGAAGTCCAGGCCGACCACGCCGGCCGACTCACCGCGCTCGAGCAGCGGCAGCAACGCCGCCGCGAGCGCCTTGAGCGAGAACGCGCTCGTCTCGAAGGCGGCCAGCGCCGAGGCACTGGGCGTCTGCAGGAACTGCCCGCCGAGCGCGTCCGCGGGCACGAAGGCGATCGCGTGCAGGAGCCCGTCCAGCCGCCCCCAGCGCTCGTCGAGCGTGGCCGCGACCGCCTCCAGTTGCTCGGGGTCGTTGACGTCGAGCTCGAGCACGTCGGCCTCGGTGGGTAAACGCTTGGCCATGCGCTCGGTGATCCGCAGGCCGCGGCCGAAGCCCGTGAGGATCACCTCCGCGCCCTCCTCCTGCGCTCGGCGCGCCACGGAGTAGGCGATCGACTTGTCGGTCAGCACGCCGGTGATGAGCAGCTTTCGTCCGTCGAGAAGCATGTCTGCCACAACTACCGGTTCTGGGCCATTCTGGACCGCGGGTTCGACGCTGGACGCCACGAATGTCGAACCATTCGACTAGGTCCGCGCCCTCGCGCGCGGCCTACACTGCGTCAACCAGTGCGGTGCGAGCGTGCGCGGGCGCTCGCGCCGCACATGCGTCCTCTACCGCTCAAATTCGTGCCCCGGCGGCCGACGCCCGAGGCGTATGCGGCCCCGCGTCCCACGACTCACGCTGCTGCAGACCTTCAGCGTGATCAGCCTGCTGGTGATCGCCGCCCTCGGCATCACCCTCGGCACGATCCTGCACGCGCGCATCGAGCACCGCGCGCTCGACGACACGCGCCGCTTGGCCGTGACCGTCGCACGCACCGGGGTGGCGGGCCAGCTGCGCGACGGCGAGCCCGACACCGGCCCGCTCTCGAGCGAGCGGATCGCCGCGCTCGACCACTGGTTCGCCTCCAGCGGGCTGCTGCGCGGCAAGCTCTACGACCGCAGCGGACGCGTCGCCTGGTCCGACGACCCCGTGTTCATCGGGCGCATCGCGGAAAGCAACGCCGGCGTCCGCACCGCCCTGTCCGGCCGCATCAAGGCTCACGTGGAGGACGACGCCGAGGAGCTCGGCGCCAAGGGCCGCTTCTTCGAGGTCTACGTCCCCATCCGCGGCGGCGTCTTCGAGAGCTACACCCCCTACGAGCCGACCGCCGCGGCCATCAGCCGCGACACGCGCCTGCTGATCGGGGCGCTGACCGGCGGCCTGCTGCTCCTCTGGGTCACGCTCTTCCGCCTCGTGGCCCGCGCGTCGCGGCGCCTGCGCCACCAGGCCAGCCACGACACGCTCACCGACCTGCCCAACCGCACCGCGCTGCACGAGCGGGGCGCCAGCGCGCTCGCGGCCGCACGACGTCACGGCGGGCTGGCCGCGCTGCTGCTCATCGACATCGATCGCTTCAAGGAGGTCAACGACACGATGGGCCACGAGCAGGGCGATCAGCTGCTCATCGAGGTCGCCGATCGCCTCCGCGACGCGCTGCGGCGCGGGGACGTCCTGGCCCGGCTCGGAGGCGACGAGTTTGCGGTGCTCGCCGTGCTCCCGCACCGCGGCGCGCTGGGCGAAGTGGCCACCCGGCTGCACGCGGCGCTCGTGCGCCCGTTCGACGTCGGCGGCGTGGCCGTCGAGCTCGGCGCATCGATCGGCATCGCCGTGCAGCCGGACCACGGGCACGACGTCTCCGCGCTCCTGCGCCGCGCCGACGTCGCCATGTATCAAGCCAAGCTCGCCGGCACGCAGATCGAGACCTATCACGCGAGCCGTGACCCCTACTCCCCCGAGCGCCTGACCCTCCTGGGAGAACTGCGCCACGCGATCGACCACGACGAGCTCGTCCTGCACTTCCAGCCCAAGGTCGCGCTCGGCAGCGGGCGCGTGGTGGGCGTCGAAGCACTCGTGCGCTGGCAGCACCCTGAGCGCGGACTCCTGGCCCCCGGTGACTTCCTGAGCCTGGCGGAGCGCACCGGCCTCATCACCGACGTCACGCACTGGGTGCTCGAGGCGGCCGTCCGCCAGTGCGCCCAATGGCGCGAGGAAGGCACCGACCTGCCCGTGGCCATCAACCTCGCCGCCGCCAACATCGTCGACATGACCCTTCCGGCGCGCGTGGCCGAGACCCTGCGCCGCTGGGACCTCCCCGGCCACTGCCTCGAGTGCGAGATCTCCGAGGACACGGTCATGGGTGACCCACGGCGCGCGACCGAGGTGCTCGAGCGTCTGCGCGCCCTCGGCGTGCGCCTGTCGCTCGACGACTTCGGCACCGGCCACTCGTCGCTGTCCTACCTCAAGCGCCTGCCCCTCGACGAGGTCAAGATCGACCGCTCGTTCGTCAGCGCCATGGCCGCGGAGGCGAGCGACGCCGCCATCGTGCGCTCGACCATCGACCTCGCGCGTCACCTGGGACTGGACGTCGTGGCCGAGGGCGTCGAGACCGAGGACGTCCTCGACATGCTGCACGCGCTGGACTGCGATATCGCGCAGGGCTTCCTCCTGAGCCGGCCGCTGCCGGCCGCGGAGCTCGACGGCTGGCTCGCGACACGCGCTTGAGCCGCCGGGCAACGGGGAAAGTCCACGTCCAGTGGCGGCCTCCTTCGCAGCCGCCGTCGAGCTGACCTTCGACGACGGGCCCGATCCACTGTGGACGCGCGCGATCCTCGCCGCGCTCCGTGGGTCCCCCCTGCGCGCGACGTTCTTCGTCGTCGCTCGGCTGGCCGCGGAGCATCCCGAGATCATGGCCGCCGCGCGCGCCCAAGGCCACGCCATCGAGCTGCACTGCTACGAGCACCTGGCCCACACCGAGAGCGACCGCGGCGCCATCGAGCGCGACACCGAGCGCGCGCTCGCGACGCTGGCCGACCTGGGCATCGAGCCGCGTCGCTGGCGCACGCCCGGCGTGCACGCGCCATGGACGCACGAGATCGCCGACGCCCACGACCTCGAGCTGTGCGGCTGGGACGTCGACACCAACGACTGGCTCGGACACCGCGCCGAGCGCATGCTGGCCGACGTCGGGCCGGATCTGCGCCCCGGCGCGGTCGTCCGCATGCACGACGCGCTCGGCCCGGGCGCGCAGCGTGACGGCTGCGAGGAGACGGTGCGCTTCGCGCGCCTCCTGGCGGCCGAAGCGACCGCGGCATGACGGAGGCCGCCCGCATCACCCCCTACCGCGACGGCCCGCTGGTGGTCCGCGGGCCGTTCGTGCTCACCGACCAGGACGGCGAACCCATCGAGGTCGGGCGGCGCACGGTGGCGCTGTGCCGCTGCGGCAAGTCGCGCATCCGCCCGTTCTGCGACGGCAGCCACAAGACCGTGCGCTTCAGCGCCCCGAGCGGCGCCGAGGACCGTACGCGCGGCTAGGCCGGCACCCCGGCGAGGGGCACCAGCAGCGACGAGGAGCCGGTCTCCCACGCACCGAGCAGGTGTCGCGCCCACCGCGCCTCGACGTCGACCAGCGCGCGGGCGCCCCAGAGGATGTCGCCCGCGAGGGCCGGCTCCAGGCGGGCCAGGCCGCCGGCGAGGTCGACCGCGGCCACGTTCTCGTGCACGGCGTCGGCCTCGACGTGCTCGTCGAAGAAGTCCGTCGCCGGGCCGTCGAAGCCGAGGCGGCGCAGCGCGTTGCCGTACCGGCGATTGGGCAGGGATGAGGTCATCTCGAAGGCCGCGAGATGGCCGGCGATGGCGCCGCGCCAGTGCCGATGCAGGCCCAGCAGCGACATGAGGTTGACGGTGGCCAGCGTCACGCCCGGCAGGTGCGCGACGTAGGCGCCGTACGTGCGGTCGAGTCCGAGCTCGTCCATCGTCACGGCGAACAGCTCGGCGTGGATGCGCTCGGCGCGACCGCCGCCGTACTCGTCGGCCTGGACCTCGATGAGCGCCGCCTTGGGCGGGCCGACGAGTCGGGGGATCGCCCACGAATGCGGGTCGGCCTCCTTGAGCTGGTAGGCCGAGCGGTGCACGACGAACTCGAGGACCTGCTCGAGCGTCCCGTGGCGCTCGAGGTGCATCGACAGCGACGGCCCGTCGTCGGCGTCGACGATCGCCCGCAGGGCCAGGTCCATCTCCGCGGGCGAGGCGTCCCCCGCCACGGGCGCGCCGATGGCCGCGCACAGCTCCTCCTCGAACGCGGTCTCCCACTGGCGACGCAGCGCCAGCAGCGACGGCTCCCACTCCCACCGCGCGTCGACACCCGGCAGGCCGCGGTAGTGCAGCTCGTAGGCGAGATAGAGCGCCAGATGCAGGTCGTCGTCGACGAGCGGATCGGTCACATCGCCATGGGCCGCCCGCGGGAGCTCGTGAACCTCCTCGTGCAGGTGCGCCAGCAGCAGGGCCGAGCACTCGCCGCGAGCCTGTGGCAGAAAAGCCATGGCCGGCGCTTACCCGAGAAAGCGCTCGGCCAGCCATGCGGCGACGCCGCGTGGTCCGCCGCCGGCCGCGGCGGTGCGCTGGCGCGCAGCGCCGTTGAGGAGCGCGGGCCGCGCGGGCTCCGCGCCGGCGCGGGCACGCGCCAGCCCGGCGCGGGCAGCGGCCAGCTCGGCCGCGCAGCCCACGCGCTCGGCCGCGCCCTCGAGATCGTCGAGGAGCGCCGCCGCCCGCGCGCGGGTCGGCGCGACCGCGCCCGAGACGAGGTCGGCCATCGTCCCCTCGAGGCCGTGGCGACAGGCCGACCAGCGGTTCTCGGCGATGCGCCAGCTTGGCGCGACGGGCGGCGTGTCCCCGGCGCCGTGGCGCTCAGCCAGCCACGCCACCAGGGCGTGCACCACGGCGGCCACGGCGGCCGCCTCCGCGACGGTCGTCTGCGTGTCCGGGACGCGCACCTCGAGCGTCCCGAACAGCGGATGCAGGCGCGCCTCCCACCACCACTGCGCGTGGTGCACCATGGCGCCGGCGGCGATCCCCCAGCGCATCGCGCCTTCGAGCTCGTCCCACGAGGCCATGGGCGGCGGCACGCCCTGGCGCGGCAGCAGGTCGCACAGCTTCGGGCGCACCGAGGCGAGGCCCGTGTCGACGCCGCCGTAGAACGGCGCGTTGGCCGCCAGCGCGGCGACGAGCGGCAGGTAGGAGCGCAGCGCGTTGTACACGGCCAGCGCCCGCTCCGCCGGGCGCACGGCGACGTGGACATGCTGGCCGAAGGCTAGCTGGCGCCGGGCCGCCCAGCCGTACTCGTCGGCGATCGCCTCGTAGCGCTCGCCGCCGCTCAGCGTCCCTTCGACGTCGGCGAAGGGGTGCGCCCCGGCCCCCGCCACCACGGCGACACCCGTCGCGGCGGCCGCGAGGTCGGCGCGCGCCGCCGCGAGAGCCGTCGCGGCCTCCCCCACGGTGGCGGCCGGCGGGAGCACGATCTCCAGCTGCGCGGCGGGGAGCTCGGCCTTGAAGCGCGGGTCGCCGGCCACGCGCTCCAGCACGGTCGCCGCGCGCGGGGCCAGGTCGAAGGTGTGCGGATTGAGGAGCATGAGCTCCTCCTCGAGGCCGACGGTCATCGGCGCGTCGACCTCGAAGGCGTCGCGGACGTTTACCGGCTGCGCCACGGCGGATACCTCCCCGCTCGTGCGGCTCTTCACGCTTCCGGGCGTCTTCTGTCCCCGTCCCGACAGCTGGATGCTCGCCCGCGCCCTGCGCGCCGAGGCGCTGCCGGCCGGCGCCCGCGTGCTCGACGTCTGCACGGGCAGCGGGCTGCTGGCGGTGACCGCAGCCCTGGGCGGGGCGCGGGCGACGGCGGTGGACGTCTCGCGACGCGCCGTCGCCTGCGCGGCGCTCAACGCCCGCCTCAACGGGGTACGCGTGCGCGCGCTGCGCGGCGACCTGCTCGCGCCCGTGCGCGGCGAGCGCTTCGACGCGATCGTCTCCAACCCGCCCTATCTGCCCGCCGAGACCGACGCCCTCCCGGCGCGGGGACCCGCGCGTGCGTGGGACGCCGGTCACGACGGCCGGGCGCTGCTCGACCGGCTCTGCGCGCAGGTGCCGGACCACCTCGCCCCGGGTGGCGTGCTCCTGCTCGTGCACTCGGAGCTGTGCGGGACCGACGCGACGCTCGACGCCCTCCGCGCCGGCGGGCTGGCCGCCCAGGTCTTTCGGCGCCATCACGGCGCGCTGGGACCGCTGCTTCGCGCCCGCGCGCCTCAGCTCGAGGCGCGCGGGCTGCTGGCCCCCGGGCAGCGCGACGAGGAGGTCGTCGTCGTGCGCGCGGTCGCGTAGCGCGAGCGCCGCGCCCGGCGCTACTCCGGCTCGTTCGGATCCTCTTCGGCCGCGAGCTGCAGCGAGCAGTCGCGGGCGTCGTTGAAGTGGCGCTCCTGGATCGGCAGCGCCCAGTCGACGAGCCCGCCGACGTCCTGCAGGCCCGCACGCTCGTTGAGCTTGCCGAGGATCTCCCAGTGCCCAACCTCGCCGGCCTCGGCCATGACGAGGAACTCAAGCCCGTCGAGGCCCTCGGCGTCGCCTCCGAGGTAGGTCGACATCATCTCGGTGGCCTCGCCCTTGGTCTCGCGCGCCTTGTCGAGGATCGCGGTCTTCTTGCCGTCGAGCTCACCCGCGACCTCGGTGCCGCGCCGCTCGGTCTCGGCCGCCTCCTCGTGCATGCGCTTCAGCGTCTGGACGATCTCGTCCTCCTCGACGAGGCCGGCGACCTTGTCGGTCGCGCCCTGGGCCGCCATCGCCAGTCCGATCACTTCGGCCAGCTTGCTCTCGAGCTTCGTCAGCTCCGCCATATGAGTCCTCCTGGGTCGGTTGTGTGGGGGCACTTCCCGACCGAGGGCGCGCGCAAGCGCCCGGAGCCTCGCGGACCCGATTCGTCGCACGATCGGTCTCCTGAAGCTATGGAACAGGAGTCACAAACCTATTTGCGAGGCGCAGGTTGACCGCCTTAGGCTCCGCCCGGCCCTGGTCTTCACCGAGGAGGAGCGGCCCGTGGACAACGCCCTGTACGACTACTCCCCCCTCGCGGGCCGGCCACGACTCGCGCTGCCCGAAGGCAAGCGGCTCGCCTTCTGGATCGGCCTCAACGTCGAGCACTACGAGGTCGACAAGCCGTCGACCAGCCTCTTCCCGGGCACAGCGACGCTGACCCCGGACCCGCTCAACTACGGCTGGCGCGACTACGGCCCCCGCGTCGGGATCTGGCGCATGATCCAGATGCTCGACCGCCTCGGGATGCGGGCCAGCGTCATGCTCAACTCCGACGTCTGCCACCGGTACCCGCAGATCGTCGCGGAGGGCATGCGCCGCGACTGGGCGTGGGTCGCCCACGGGCGCAACAACTCGATGTTCCAGGCCGGCATGACTCCCGACGAGGAGCGCGCGTACCTGACGGAGGTCGTCGGGACGATCGAGCAGGCCACCGGCAAGCGCCCCAAGGGCTGGCTCGGCCCGGCGCTGACCGAGACGCTGCACACACCGGAGATCCTGGCCGAGCTCGGCCTGACCTACGTGTGCGACTGGTGCTGCGACGACCAGCCGTTCGCACTCAACGTCCGCTCGGGCCCGATGATCTCGGTGCCCTACTCGATCGAGGTCAACGACATCCCGCTGTTCGTGGGGAAGAGCCTCAGCGGCGAGGACTTCCATCGCATCGTCTGCGACCAGTTCGACACGCTGTACGCCGAGAGCCAGGACAGCGCGCGCGTGATGTCCCTCGGGCTGCATCCGTTCATCATCGGGCTGCCCTTCCGCAGCCCGTACCTGGGCCGGGCGCTCGAGTACATCCTCGGGCACGACGGCGTGTGGGCGACCACGAGCGACGACATCGCCGACTGGTACATCGACCGCTACTACCAGGGCCCCGCGTCGCTCGCCGAGGGCGATACGGTCACCACATGAAGGACGACACCACCGCCATCTACGAACGCGCCGAGCTCGGCGGGGCGATCCGGCTCGGGCAGTCGCCCGCGATTCTGGTCGTCGACTTCTCGAACGGCTTCAGCGACCGTGGGTCCCGCCTGGGCTCGGACCTCGACGCGGAGATCGCCGCCACCCGGCGGCTGCTCGACGCCGCGCGGGCCAAGGGCGTGCCGATCGTGTTCACCACCGTCGCGCTCAACCCCACCGGCACCGACGCCGGGCTGTGGGTGCAGAAGATCCCCGCGCTGCTCGACCTCCAGATCGGCAGCGAGGCCGTGGAGATCGACGCCCGCCTGGATGCGCAGCCGCACGACACGGTGATCGTCAAGAAGGGCGCCTCGGCCTTCTTCGGGACCAACCTGTCGGCGATCCTCACGGCGCAGGGCGTCGACACCGTCGTGCTGTGCGGCGCGACGACGAGCGGCTGCGTGCGCGCCACGGCGATCGACCTGCTCCAGTACGGCTTCCCGGCGATCGTCCCGCGCGAGTGCGTGGGCGACCGCGCCGCGGGCCCCCACGAGGCGAACCTGATCGACATCCACGCCAAGTACGCCGACGTGGTCTCGGTCGAGCAGGCGCTCGAGTACGTCTCGTCGGTGCCGGCCCGCGCTCGACGCTAGGGGCCGTACTCGTAGAAGCCGCGGCCCGTCTTGCGCCCAAGGTGCCCCGAGACGACCATCCGCTTCATGAGCGGCGGCGGCGCGTACTCGTCGCGCTTGAACTCCTCGTAGAGCGAGTCGCAGACGCTGTAGAGGACGTCGAGGCCGACGAAGTCGCACAGCTGCAGCGGGCCCATCGGATGACCGCAGCCGAGCTTCATCCCCTCGTCGATGTCCTCGCGCGTGGCGAAGCCGTCCTCGTACATGCGCACGGCGGCCATGAGGTAGGGGACGAGCAGGAAGTTCACGATGAACCCCGAGCGATCCTTGGTGCGGATCGCCGTCTTGCCGATCTGCGCGGCAAACGACTCGGCGCGAGCCACGGTCTCGGGCGCGGTGTCGAGGCCGATGACGACCTCGACGAGCTTCATGACCGGGACCGGCGAGAAGAAGTGCAGGCCGAGGACGCGATCCGGTCGTCCGGTGGCGGCGGCCAAGCCCGCGATCGGGATCGAGGACGTGTTGGAGGCGAGGATCGCGTCGGGCGCCACCACCGCGTCGAGCTCCTTGAAGGTCCGCGCCTTGACCTGCTCGTCCTCGACGATCGCCTCCACCACCAGCTCGGAGCCGGCAAGCGCCTCGAGGTCGGTCGACCACTCGATGCGCTGCATCAGCGCATCGGCGTCCTCCCGGTCCAGCCGGCCGCGCTCGACGACGCGCGCCAGCGACGCCTCTATCCGCTCGCGCGAGCGCTCCAGCGGCGCCGCCTCGGGCTCGTAGAGCGTCACGGCCACGCCGGCGCGTGCCGCCGACTCGGCGATGCCCGAGCCCATGAAGCCGGCTCCCACCACACCCAGCTGCGCGATCTCTGCTGCCATGGGGCGGCACCCTAGCCCGCCGAAAGACGTGAGCGCGGTCCGCGGGTTCGGGTAGCTCCGTAGGGTTGCCCCGCATGTGGTGGCAGGACGCCGTCGTCTACCAGATCTACCCGCGCTCCTTCGCCGATGCGTCGGGCGACGGCGTGGGCGACCTCGAGGGGCTGCGCGCGCGCCTGGAGTACCTGGAGTGGCTCGGGGTCGACGCGCTGTGGCTGTCGCCGATCTACCGCTCGCCCATGGCCGACTTCGGCTACGACGTGGCCGACTACCGCGACGTCGATCCGCTGTTCGGCGACCTCCAGACCTTCGACGCGATGCTCGAGGAGGCCCACGCGCGCGGGATCCGCGTGCTGCTGGACTGGGTCCCCAACCACACCTCTGACCAGCACCCGTGGTTCGTGGAGAGCCGCGCCTCGCGCGAATCGCCCAAGCGCTCCTGGTATCGCTGGCGCGACGGGTCGCCCGACGTCCCGCCCAACAACTGGCCCGCCGCGTTCGGCGGCGGCATTGCCTGGACCTGGGACGAGGGCACCGAGCAGTGGTACCTGCACACCTTCCTGCCCCAGCAGCCCGACCTCAACTGGGACGAGCCGGAGGTCGTGGCCGCGATGCACGACGTCCTGCGCTTCTGGATGGACCGCGGCGTCGACGGCTTCCGGGCCGACGTCGTGCACCTCATCGGCAAGGACCCGGAGCTCGCCGACCTGCCCGCCATCGTGGGCAGTCCGCTCGACATCGTGGGCACGCACGACTACGCGGGGACGCACGACCTGCTGCGCGGCATCCGCCGCGTGCTCGACGAGTACCCGGGCGAGCGGATGATGGTGGGCGAGATCAACCTCCGCGAGACGTCGCTCATCGCGCCCTACGTCGGCGACGACGAGCTCAACCTCGCCTTCGACTTCGAATCGCTGTACGTCCCCTGGGAGGCGGCCGCGTGGCGGGCGCGCATCGCCCACGTCGAGGAGATCATGGGCCCGCGCTGGCCGACGTGGGTGTTCTCCAACCATGACCAGCCGCGCATCCGCACGCGGCTGGGGGGCGTCGACCCTCGCGCGCGGGCCGCGCTCGTGATGCTCCTCACACTCCGCGGGACCCCGTTCCTCTACGCCGGCGAGGAGCTCGGCCTCGAAGACGCCCAGGTCCCGCCGGAGCGGGTGGTCGACCCCGGCGGCCGGGACGGGTGCCGCGCCCCGATCCCGTGGACCGCGGACGAGGACCACGGCTGGCCGACCGAGCCGTGGCTGCCGTGGCCGCCCAATCCGGCGCAGCGCAACGTCGCGACGCAGCGCGGTGACCCGGGCTCGATGCTCGACCTCGCCCGCTCCGCGCTCGCGGTGCGCCGCGACTCCCCCGCCCTGCGCGGCGGGAGCCTCGCGCTGCTCGACGACGCGCCCGAAGCCGTGCTGGCCTACGAACGCGCCAGCGGCGACGATCGGCGCCGCGTGTGGGTCAACTTCGGCCCCATGCCGGCGCCGCTTCCCGAGGGCGCGGAGGTGCAGCTGCGCACCGACGCCGCCGACGGCCCGCTGGCCGTCGATGGCGCCGCCGTCATGAGGTGACGCCCTCGGTGGCGAAGAGCAGCACCGAGGACTCCGACCAGAGGCCCAGCCGCTCGCGATGCGACGCGGCCTGCGGTCCGGTGAGCAGCTCGCGGGCCGCGGCCACGGCCACCCCCGAGCACTCGCCGACCGCGACGCCGTGCTCGGCGAGCGTCCGCACGCCTTCGAGTGCCGCGTCGTCGTCGAGGGCGACGACGCCGTCGAGCCCTTCGCGCAGGAGCGGCCAGGCGACGAGCGAGGGCGTGCCGCAGTTCAGGCCCGCCATCACCGTGTGGTGGGGGCCCGGGATCGTGAGGCGCCGATCGGCCGCCAGCGAGGCCAGCACGCACGCCGCCTGCTCGGGCTCGACCCCGACGATGCGCGGCGCCTGCGGTCCCGGTTGGCGGACGTGGCGGATGACCGCGGCGCCGAACGACCCCACCCCGAGCTGCACGAGCACGAGGTCGGGCAGCCCGCGGCCGCTCGCCGCCAGCTGCTCCTCGACCTCCCACAGGATGGTGCTGTACCCGTCGACGACGGCCGCGGGAACGCGCTCGTAGCCCGGCCACGACGTGTCGGACACGAGAACGCGCCCGTCGCCCTGCGCCTCGGCGGCCGAGCGCGCCACGGCGTCGTCATACGACCCCGCCACCCGGACCACCTCGGCTCCCTCCGCGACGATCGGGGCCACGCGCGCGTCGGCGACGTCGTCGGGCACGAGGATGCGGGCGCGCAGGCCCAGGAGGCCGGCGATGCGCGCCACGGCGCGCCCGTGGTTGCCCTCTGTCGCCGCCACCAGGGTCAGCGCGGGCAGCGCGCCCGCGAGCCCCCCGAGCCCCTGATCCGGCGTCCACGACGGCGGCAGGACGTCGCGCAGGGCCTCGATCGTGCCCCACGCGGCGCCCATGACCTTGAACGACGGGAGGCCGAGCCGATCGATCTCGAGCTTGACATCGAGGTGGCGCACGCCGAGCTCGGACGCCAGCTCGGGCAGGCCGACCAGCGGGGTCGGCTGGTAGCCGTCGAGCGCGCGGTGAAAGGCGAGGGGCTCGCGCGGGGGCGCCTCGATCGCGCCGCCGCCACCCGGCCGGTCGCGCAGCAGCGTCGGCAACGGGGCTAGGCCTTCGTCGCGGCCTGCTCGCGCTCGCGCAACTCGATGCGACGGATCTTGCCGGTCAGCGTCTTGGGCAGGTCGGCGACGAACTCGATCCGGCGCGGGTAGGCGTAGGCCGACAGCCGGTCGCGCACGAAGCGCTTGATGTCGTCGGCCACCTCGTCGGACGGCTCGTGGCCCTCGGCCAGCACGATGAAGGCCTTGACCACGTTGCCCTTGACCTCGTCGGGCGAGGCGACCGCGGCGGCCTCGCGGACGGCCGGGTGCTCGAGGCACGCCGACTCGACCTCGAAGGGACCGATCCGGTAGCCGGCGGCGATGATGACGTCGTCGGCGCGTCCGGCGTACCAGATGTAGCCGTCCTCGTCCTCCGTCGCGGCGTCCTTGGAGTGGAACCACTCGCCGCCGAACGTCTCCTCGGAGGCCTCGGGGTTGCGCCAGTAGCCCAGCGGATAGTGCGGGTTCGAGCGCGCGCGCAGGCAGATCTCGCCGCGCTCGCCGCGCGGCACCGGCCGCTCGTCCTCGTCGAGGAGCTGGACGTCCCAGCCCGGCACCGGCCGCCCCATCGAGCCCTCGCGGACCTCCATGAACGGATAGTTGCCGACGAGCGGATAGCTCTCGGTCAGCCCGTAGTAGTCGAGGACGGTGAGCCCGTACTGCTCGCGGAACCAGCGGATCGCCTCGGGGTTCAGCGGCTCGCCGGCCGAGCAAACGCGGCGGAAGCGCTGCGGATAGCGCGTACCGGCGTCCTCGATGGCCATCATCGCGCGCATGGCCGTGGGCGTGGTGAAGACGTTCGTCACCTCATGGCGACTGAGGAAGTCCAGCTGCTTGTGGGGGTCGAAGCCGCCCGCGCGCTGGTACACGGCCTGGGTGGCACCCAGCCGCCAGGGTCCCAGGAGCGGCGCGATCCCGGCCGCCCATGCCCACTCGCCCATGCCGTGGAAGCGCTCGCCGTCCTGCACCTCGTGGCAGTAGACGAACTCCTCGTGGGCGAGGATGTAGCGGTGGGCATGGACGATGCCCTTGGCCAGGCCGGTCGTCCCGCTCGTGTAGTACAGCTGCGCCGGATCGTCGGCGGCCGTGTCGGCGGTCTGGAAGTCCGTCGAGGCGCCGTCGAGTAGGCCCTCGTCGAGAATCAGCAGCTCGCCGACGAGCGACGGGTCGAAGCGGTCCGCGTTGGCCCTGTCGGTGACGAGCACGCGGGGCTCCGAGTCGCGTAGGCGATGGGCGATGCCCTCGTCGCCGTAGAGCACGGACATCGACAGCAGGATGCCCGCGTTCTTCCACGTGCCGAAGAACACCGCCGCGGTCTCCGGCGTCGGCGGCAGCACGACGGCCACGCGCTCGCCGCGCTCGACGCCGTGGTCGCGCAGGACGTTCGCCGCCTGGTTGGCGAGGTCCTGGAGCTCGCCCCAGGTGACGTCGCGGCGCGCGCCGTCGTGACGCTCCCAGACCATCGCGGGCTTGTCACGCGCGTGCTTGTCGCAGACGTCCGCGGCGATGTTGTAGCGCTCGGGCACGTCCCACGCGTGGGAGGCGCAGATCTCCTCGTAGCGACCCATGGCGCCCTTCTACCTGCCCCGAAGAGATGGCGCAAGTGAGAGGAATGGGCTCCGGCCCACCGGGTACCGCCGCGGCACCCCGAGACCCAACGAAAGGAGGGGGCAATGACCGATGTACGCGAACAGGCGGCGCAGCAAGCGCAGCAGGCGCGCGGCCAGGTGCGCGAGCAGCTGCGCACGCAGGTCGACCAGCGCTCGACGCAGGCCGGCGAGCGCATAGCGCAGCAGGCCGACGACGTCCGTACCGTCGCGCAGCAGCTCCGAGAGCAGGGCAAGGAGCCGCCGGCGCGGATGGCAGAGCAGGTCGCCGAGCGCGCCGAGCGCGCAGGGAAGTGGTTGCAGGAATCCGACGGTGACCGCATCCTCGGCGACGTCGAGGACTTCGGGCGCCGCAATCCGTGGGCGGTCGCAGCCGGCGGCGCCGCCATCGGCTTCGCGCTGTCGCGGATGCTGAAGGCGTCCAGCAGCCAGCGCTACGACCGGCGCAGCCAGGGCAACGGCAGCCAGGAGCTCGAGCCGCGCTTCGGGCGGACCACGCCGAGTACGCCGTCGATGCCCGCGGCCGGCCCGGGGGCGACGGCGCCATCGCCGGGGACGATGCGATGACCGAGCACCACGCGGGCCCCGAGCTGCGCGATCAGCCGCTGGGCGAGCTCTTCGGCCGCCTGTCCTCGGACCTCTCGACGCTCATCCGCCAGGAGCTCGAGCTCGCACGGGCCGAGCTGACGCAGAAGGGACGCGAGGCGGGCAAGGGCGCCGGGTTCCTGGGCGGCGCCGGCGCCGTCGGCTTCCTCGCCGCGGGCGCGCTGACGGCGTGCTTCGTCCTCGTGCTGGATCTGGCGATGCCCGCCTGGCTCGGCGCCCTCATCGTCACCGTCGTGTACGCCGCCATCGCCGCGGTCCTCGCCCTTCGAGGCCGTGATCGCGTGCAGGCAGCCACCCCACCCGTTCCCGAGCAGACCGTCGAAACCGTGAAGGAGGACGTCGAATGGGCCAAGACCCGGACACGATCCGCGCAGAGGTAGAGCAGACCCGCGAGCGCATGGGCGAAACCGTCGACGCGCTCGCCTACAAGGCCGATGTCAAGACGCGCGCCAAGGAGTCGGTGACCGGCAAGATGGAGAACCTGAAGGAGAAGGTCAGCGGAGCGACGCTCGACACGGGCGACGTCAAGCATGGCGCTCGCCGCGCCGCGAGCGTCGCCCAGGAGAACCCGCTCGGGCTGGCCATCGGCGGCGTCGCCGTCGGCTTCCTGGCCGGGATGCTGATCCCAACGACCCGGGTCGAGGACGAGCGGCTCGGTCCGGTGGCGGATCAGGTCAAGGAGCGTGCCACGCAGGCCGGCCAGCAGGCGCTCGAGCACGGCAAGGAGGTCGCGGGCGACGTCGCCCAGGCGGCCAAGGAGACCGCCCAGGAAAGCGGTCGCGAGCACGCCGAGCAGGCCAAGGAGGACGTCAAGCAGTCCGCGCAGCAGGTCCGCGAGAACGTCCGCAGCTAGCTCATCACGTCTCGGGGCGCCGCCGCGGCGGCGCCCCGAGCGTGACCTACTCCTCGTCGCCGCGCTCGGCCACCTTCTGCTTGAGCTCCTCCATGACCGCCGGGTCGCGCAGCGTGGTGACGTCGCCGAGCTCGCGCCCCTCGGCGATGTCGCGCAGCAGGCGGCGCATGATCTTGCCCGACCGCGTCTTGGGCAGGTCGCCCGACCAGATGATGCGCTTGGGGCGCGCGAGCTTGCCGATCCGCACGGCCACGTGCTCGCGCAGCTCGGTGACCCGGTCGTCGTCGCCCTCGAGGTCGCCCTCGAGCGTCACGTAGGCGACGATCGCCTGCCCCGTGTCCTCGTCGGTCTGGGCCACCACGGCGGCCTCGGCCACCTTCGGGTGGGCGACGATGGCCGACTCGACCTCCGCCGTCGAGAGGCGATGCCCCGAGACGTTGATGACGTCGTCGACGCGCCCGACGATCCAGACGTAGCCGTCGGCGTCCTGGCGCGCCGCGTCGCCCACGAGGTAGGTCTCCTTGCCGAAGCGCGAGAAGTACGTCTCCACGAAGCGATCCTCGTCGCGGTAGAGCGTGCGCAGCATGCCGGGCCACGGCTCGCGGATGACGAGCAGGCCCTGCTCGTCGACGATCTCGTTGCCGTCGTTGTCGACGACGGCCGCGTCGATCCCGGGAAGCGGCGTCCCGGCCGAGCCCGGCTTCGCGGGCTGGGCGCCGGGCAGCGTGGTGATCATGATGCCGCCGGTCTCCGTCTGCCACCACGTGTCGACGATCGGGCAGCGCCCGCCGCCAATGACCTTCCAGTACCACAGCCACGCCTTGGGGTTGATCGGCTCGCCGACGGTGCCGAGCAGGCGCAGCTTGGACAGGTCATGGCGCTCGGGGTACTGCGCGCCCCACTTGATGCAGGCGCGGATCGCGGTGGGCGCGGTGTAGAAGAGCGTCACGCCGTAGCGCTCGCACAGCTCCCACCAGATGTCCTTGTCGGGGTAGTCGGGCGCGCCCTCGTACATCACCGAGGTGGCGGCGTTCATGAGCGGCCCGTAGACGATGTAAGAGTGGCCGGTGACCCAGCCGACGTCGGCCGAGCACCACCACACGTCGTCGTCGGCCTTGAGGTCGAAGACGTGCTTGTGCGTCCAGGCGACGTGCGTCAGGTAGCCGCCGGTGGTGTGCAGGATGCCCTTCGGCTTGGCCGTCGAGCCCGAGGAGTAGAGGATGTAGAGCGGGTGCTCGGCGTCCAGGGCCGCCGCCTCGCATTCGTCGTCGGCGGCCTCCAGCGCCTCGTGGTACCAGACGTCGCGCCCGTCCTTCATCGGAGCGTCGACGTTCGTGTGCTGGACGACGAAGATCGTCTGGAGGGTCTCGAGGTTGCCCATGACCTCGTCGACCTGCTGCTTGATCGGCGCGGTCTGGCCCTTCCGCCGCGCGCCGTCGACGGTGATGAGCGCCTTGGCGTCGGAGAACTCCATGCGCTCCTTGACGGCCTCCGGGCTGAAGCCGCCGAAGACGACGTTGTGCGGCGCGCCGATGCGCGCGCACGCCAGCATGGCCACGACGACCTCGGGGATCATCGGCAGGAAGATGCCGACGACGTCGCCGGCCTCGACGCCGTGGTCCTTCAGGGCGTTGGCGAAGCGCTTGACGTCGCGCAGCAGCTCCTCGTAGGTGACGTCGCGCTCCTCGCCCTCCTCGCCGCGCCAGTGGAAGGCGACCCGGCTGCCCAGGCCGTTCTCGACGTGACGGTCAAGGCAGTTGTAGGACGCGTTGATCTTGCCGTCGACGAACCACTTGTAGAACGGCGGGTTGGAGTCGTCGAGGATCGTCTGGGGCTCCTCGAACCAGTCCAGCGCCTTGGCCTGCTTGGCCCACCACCCCGCCGGATCCTTGGCCGCGGCCTCGTGCTCGGAGGTGTCCTTGATCAGCGCCGAGCGTACGAAGTCCTCGGGTGGCTCGAACCATTCCTGGTCGAGGAGCTCGCCCAGCTCCTGCTCGAGCGTCGCGCTCTGACCGTCCGGCATGTGGCTCTCCTCTCTACAGGGGCGTCGTGCTCCCTCGGTACCCGAATCATGCCGCGCCGACGAGCGGCGCGGCATGCCGGTCAGCGGTTCAACGGCCCGACGGGCAGAATCGTGCGCCTGAACGTGCTGTTCGTCACCGCGGCGAACGACGCGTACCAGGCGGCAGCGGCAGTGGCCAGGCCGAGCCAGCCGCCGACCTTGATGATGCCGGTGTGCGCGCCGGCGTTGCCGATGCCGAGCACGAAGAACGTCGCGGCCAGCAGCACGAAGACGAGCGAGACCGCCGCCGTGGTGCGCAGCGACGCGATGAACATGTACGTCGTGAAGATGCCCCACGCGATGAGGAACAGCCCCACGGCATGGCCGGCGTCGGCCTTGGGCACGCTCTTCTCGAAGAACTGCACGAAGGCCCAGAACGACAGCCAGAACGCGCCGTAGGAGCTGAAGGCCACGGCGCCGAATGTGTTGCCGGTGCGGAACTCCCACATGCCGGCGAGGAGCTGGGCCAGGCCTCCATAGGCCAGGGCCAGTCCGAAGACGATCGGCTCGCCGCCCTTGCCGATGAGATCGGCGTTGAACATGCTGAGGACGAAGGTCGTCAGCGCAAAGGCGGCGAGGCCGAGCGGGCCGGGATCCGCGATCGGGGACGGAACGAACTGCACTCGCTCGGTCGCCGTCCTGCCGGCGGTCGGCTCGAAGCGCCGCTCGGTCTGTCCTGCGGTGCCTGCTTCCATGAGATCCCTTCCTCGGTCGAGGTTGTGACCTCGTGCTCCCCGTCACGAGCAGGGTCCTACGGCCCGACTGTCGGGCATCGAACACGCGCGCCGAGCGCGCGGTCAGAAGCGACGCTTGCGCTTCTTCTTCTTGGAGGTGGCGTGCTCGGTGCCCGCCGCGGCGGCGTCCGGGCGCCGCGGCTTGGGCGGCGCCGGCGGCGGTGCCTTGGCCGCGGTCGGCTCGCGGCGCGCGGGTCTGGCGTCGGGCGCCTCCTCGCCGCCGCCACGGGCCGCCGCACGCTGCTCGCGCAGCTGCTGCTGCGACGGCCACGGCTGGGCCTCGCCGGTGGCCCACGCGGCCGGCACGTTCGGCCAGCGTCCGAGGATCAAAAAGCCCAACGCGCCGAGCCAGAAGACGCGGATGATCCCCTGCTGGTCGAGGGGCAGGACGAAGGTGACGCCGACGATGATCCCGAGGACGCCCATGAAGCGCGTGAGCAGGCCCACGCGCATCGCGTTCAGGGCGATGAGCACGAAGGCGAAGCCGAGCGCGAGCGCCGCAACCTGCCAGATCACCTGGCCGATGAGGCTGATCGGCGGGCTCAGCGCGTCCGTGGCCGCCGAGTTCGTGTGGTCGGCGGCGTCCACGAAGCCGGCGGCCCCCACGTAGCGCGCGATCTCCGACACGGCACGGCCGGCGCCGAAGCCCACCGCACCGACCGCGGCCATGATCAGCGCGACCTGCTGGAGCTCGGGCCGCCGCGCCCGGGTAGCGCGGAACAGGTAGGCCATCACGAAGTAGATCGCCACCGAGCCGAGGGCGAAGAGGAGCGCTCCGACGATCGGCAGCGCGGGATCCTTCCCCACCTCGAGCGTGTAGGCGGCGATCCGGCCGGGCGGAATCGGCTGGCCCGCAGCGGTGCGGCTCATGGTGTCGACGACCGTGAGGATCTTGTCGTCGAACTGGCCCGAGCTGGGCTGGCCGAGGGTGGTGAGCAGGACCCCGCCGATGGTCAGGACGGCCGCGGCGATCGACGCGATCGCGGCACGCTGACGGTGCTCGGCTTCCCAAGCGAGGATCTCCTGCGGCGAGGCCACGGGCGCGGATTGTATGCGGAGGTAGTCTTTCGCGACCGTGGAGATCCGCGAGGTCATGACCGAGTCGGTCGTCACGGCGACGCCCGACGCCCCCGTGCGCCACATCGCCGAGCTGATGCGCGAGCGCAACGTCGGCTCGGTCGTGCTCGTCGACGACGCCGGCCTTCCGATCGGGTTCATCACCGATCGCGACCTCGCGGTCAGCGTCCTGGCCGATGGCCACGACGGCGACGCCCCCGCCGGCGGTCACGCCTCCAGTCCCGTGGTCACCGGCGAGCCGGGGATGGACGTCACCGAGGCGACCAAGCTCATGGTCGACAATGGCGTGCGCCGCCTGCCGATCGTCGACGGCGAGCGACTCACCGGCATCGTCACGCTCGACGACCTCGCCGTGCGCATCGGCGACCTCGAGATCGCCGCCTCGATCACCGCCCAGGTCACGCGCGCCGCGCTGCCCGGCTTCTACTTCTTCGACCGCGGCGGCTGATCCGCGGCGCCTCAGGGCGACGCCAGCAGGACGCGGGCCGCGGCGGCGAGGTCGCCGTCGACGGCGCGGTGGGCGGCGGGTAGGAGGGCGGTCAGCGCCTCGGCCGCCGCGACGACGTGGGGCGGCGACCCCGGAGCGGTGAGGACCACGGTGGGCATGTCGAGCGCGCGCAGATCGCGGCGAGTGGCCGGCCAGCTCGCCAGGCCGGCGTAGTCGGCGAAGAACCCGCGGTGCGCGGCGCGAGCCCGCGCGAGGGCCGCGGCGTCGACGCGACCGCCGAGCCACGCCTCCACGCCGGCCTCGGGACCGCCCTCGCGCATGGCCGCCTCGAGCTCGGCGCGCTGGGCGGCCAGCCGCTCGGTCGCTTTGGGCACGAACATGAACAGCGGCGGGTTGGAGAGTACGGCGCCGCTCACCAGGGCCCGGTGGCGCTTGGCGAGGTCGAGGGCGACGAGCGCGCCGAAGCCGTCGCCGCACACGAGCGCCGGGCCCGGTTCGACCGCCCGCAGGAGCGCGGCCGCGTCCTCGGCCTGCTCCTCCACCGTGGTCGCCACATAGGGCTCGGGCGCGCCGCTCGACCCGTAGCCGCGGCGGTCGTAGGCGATGACACGCGCCTCCTCGGCCAGCGCCTCGGCCACCGGCGCCAGCGCCTCTGCGTCGGCTGCGATCCCATGCACCAGCAGCACGACGGGACCGGCGCCGCGCTCGACCACGTTCAGCGTGACGCCCGCTCCTTCCACGCTCGGTGCCATGGGTAGCATTCTTGCGATGGAAGGCTTCGGCGGCATGTTCGGAGATCCCGACGAGCTTCAGCGCCGGATGGCGGAGTTCGCCGAGCAGCTCCAGGGTCAGCAGCGCCTGGCGTGGGCCGACAACGCGATCAAGCTCGCGGTCGACCTCACCGTGGCGGCCATCAACCGCGTCAACATCCAGGGCACCACGGCTGAGCAGGCCGAGCAGATCCGCAGCGTGATGGCGGTCGTGTTCCCCGAGGCGGTCACGCTCGTGCGCGAGGCGCGGCAGGGGCTTCAGTAGCCCGCGCGCCGGCAGCGCCCTGGCGGTCGGCCTTGCCGGCCGCGATGACGTCCTTGAACGAGCGGAAGCGGAACACGGTGGCCAGCAGCACGAAGCCGAGGCCGAGGCTGAAGGCGCCAATGGCGATCTGCTGGCCGACCGAGTAGGCGGCCACCGTCGCCGTCGCGGCGCTGGGGGCGAAGACCTGGACGAGGAAGGCCTGCTGCACGCCGGCCCCGCCGGGCGTGAACGGCACCGCCGCCGCCACCGCGTTGACGCCGAGCACGAGCAGCACGTTCTTCACCGACCCGCCGATGTTGAACGCCTCGAGGAGGAACCAGAACGCGGTGAACCGAAGGCCCCACGCCCCGAGCTGGATCAGCCACACCTCGCGGAAGTAGCGATGGCGGTCACGCAGGATCGTGAACCCCTGGCGGACGCGCGCCCAGAAGGCGCGCACCCGCCGCGACAGCAGCGCGAAGCCGGCCAGGCCGAGCACGCCAAGCAGCGTGATCACGAACAGCGTGAACCGCGGGTGGCCGGCGAAGAAGGCGAGGTCGAAGGCGTGGAGCTTGGAGAAGTCGGGCGGTTTGGGAAACACTCCCTGCGTGAAGGCGAAGGTGAGGATGAAGACGGCCATCGTCGCGTCGAACACCATCTCGACGAAAGTGGCCGCGGCGACCGCCGGGTAGCTCGAGTGCGGGATCGAGCTCTTCGTCAGGAAGAGCCGGATGACGTCGCCGCCGCGCGCCGGGATCACGTTGTTGAAGCCGTAGGCGGCGATGTAGGCGGCCCAGATGCGCCTGAACTCGATGCGCTCGTCCGGATAGGCGGCGCGCAGGATGTGGAAGGCGGCCCGCGAGCGGACGCTCAGGTAGGCCCCGAACGCGATCAGCGCGATGAGCAGCGCGCCGAACTGGATGTCGGCCAGGCTCGAGAAGAACTCGCCGACGGCGCCGAAGAAGCTCGAGATGTCGTCGCCGAGGGACGCGAGGGGCACAGCCCCTAGGTTACGCGCGCCTCCAGCCCCAGCGCCCGCCATATCGCGGGATCCTCGAGCGAGCTCCCGACGACGTCGGCCTCGAGCGCGATCCCCGGCAGCGAGGGGACGCCGATGGTCAGCGCGCCGGCGGCGCGGCCGGCGGCCACCCCTGTCGGGGAGTCCTCGAGCACCGCGCAGTCCCGCGGCTCGGCGCCCAGCGCCGCGGCGCCGGCGAGGTAGGGGTCGGGCGCCGGCTTGGGGCGAGCGACGTCGTCGGCCGTGACGATGACCGCGAACGCGTCGTCCAGCCCCGCGCTGCGCAGGCCGCGCTCGACGAAGCGCCGGCGCGCGTTGGAGACCAGCGCGACCGGCACGCCCGCGGCTTCTAGCGCCGCCAGCAGGGCCACCGCGCCCGGCATGGGCTCGGCCCCCGCCACCTCTTCGATGGCCAGCTCGTAGAGCTCGTCGCTCAGCCCCGGCCCGGGACGCCCGAGCATGCGCTCGAGCTTCGCCGCCGCCGCGGCGGGCGCGGTGCCCAGCAGCTCGCGCTTGTGCTCCATGGTGAAGGTCTGCCCGTAGCGTGCGAACAGCGCGGTCTCCGCGCGCGTCCACGCCGGCTCGGTGTCGAGCGTGAGTCCGTCGTTGTCGAAGAGCACCGCGGCAGGAGGCATGAAGCGCGGCATGATGGCGTAAGGTCGCCGGGGATGAGCACGCCCGAGCCCGAGCCCAAGCGACGCGACCTCACCTCCAAGACGGTGGCCGCCGTCGCCGTGGCCATCCTGCTCATCGCGTTCGGGGTCTCCAATCGCGACGACGTCCCCATCGACTGGCTCGTAGGCACCACCGACACGCCGCTGATCATCGTCATCGTCGCCAGCGCCTTCCTCGGCGCGATCCTGGGCGGCTTGGCGGTGCGGCGCGGCTCGCGCCGCACCCAGCGCGACGACTGACGGCCGCGGCCGCTCAGGCCGTGCGCCGCGCCCACGCCTCGGCGAGGCGGACCACGGTTGCCGACGCCGAGGCCATGTCCTGCACCGAGATCCACTCGCGGGTGGAGTGGTACTCGTGACCGCCGGTGAAGAGGTTGGGGGTCGGCAGCCCCATCGCGCTCAGGCGCGATCCGTCGGTGCCCCCGCGGATGGGCGTGCGCAGCGGCTCGATGCCCTCCTCGCGGATGGCCTCCTCGGCCACCTCGACGACGTCGGGGACCCCGTCGAGGTGCGTGCGCATGTTCGGGTACTGGTGGCGCACCTCGATCTCCACGCGAGCGCGCGGATCGCTGGACGCCACCTCCTCGGCCGTGCGCCGCAGCAGCGCGACGTGACCATCGAGCAGGTCGTCGTCGAAGTCGCGGGCGATCGTGCGGATGACGGCCTTGCCGGCCGAGGCGGTGACCTCGTAGGGATGGATGAAGCCCTGGCGTCCCGAGGTCTGCTCCGGCGTGAGCTCGGGCGGCAGCGCGGCCAGCACCCGCCCGGCCAGGCGCGCCGCGTTCACGAGCTTGCCGGTCGCGAGGCCCGGGTGCACGTCGACGCCATGGATCGTGATGATCGCCTCGGAGCCGGTGAAGGTCTCGTCCTGGAGCTCGCCGACCGTGGAGCCGTCGAGGGTGTAGGCGCACAGCGCGCCGAAGCGCTCGACGTCGAACAGCGTGGCGCCCTCGCCGATCTCCTCGTCGGGGGTGAAGCCGATGCGCAGCGTCGGCCGCGGGAGCTCGGGGTGAGCGGCCAGGTGGGCGACGGCGGCCATGATCTCGGCGATGCCGGCCTTGTCGTCGGCGCCCAGCAGCGTGTCGCCGCTCGCCGTCACGATGTCGTGGCCCTCCTTGCCCTCCAGCTCGGGCATCGCCTCCGGATCCAGCACCGTGCCGTTCCGCGGAAGCTCGATGACGCCGCCGCCGTAGTGGCGGTGGACGAGGGGCTCGACGCCGGCGCCCGGGGCGTCGGGGGTCGTGTCGAGGTGGGCGAGGAGCCCGATCACCGGCGCCTCGCGCTCCACGGTGGCGGGCAGCGTGGCCATCACGTAACCGTTGTCGTCGAGCTGCGCGTCGGCCAGGCCGGCGTCACGCAGCTCGTCGACGAGCATCCGCGCGAGCTCGAGCTGGCCCGGCGTGCTCGGCGAGCCGTCGCGATCGCGCCTGGACTGGGTGTCGACGCGCACGTAGCGCAGGAAGCGGTCGAGGACGTCGGGCGCGAGCGTCTCCGCCAGAGGTGACGTGAAGCCGGCCATGTCGACCGCTACGCGGCGGGCGCGAGCTCGGCCAGCGCGGCCAGCACGACGTCGTCGTGCGTCTTCGGCGAGGCCTTGGGGATGACGTGGCGGACGATGCCGTCCTCGTCGATGAGGAACGTCGCGCGCAGCGCGCCCCAATATGTCCGGCCGTACAGGGACTTCTCCGCCCACACGCCGTAGAGCTCGGCCACCGCATGGTCCTGGTCGGCCAGCAGCGTGAAGCTCAGCGACTGCCTGTCGTGGAACTTCTTGACCGCCTTGACCGGGTCGGGCGAGACGCCGAGGACGGTCGCGCCGGCCGCGTCGTAGTCGGCCTGGTGGTCGCGGATCCCGCACGCCTGGGTCGTGCAGCCCGGCGTGTTGGCCTTGGGATAGAAGTAGAGGACCACGCGCTGTCCGCGCAGGTCGGAGAGGCGGACGGGGTTGCCGTCCTGGTCGGGGAGCTCGAAGTCGGGAGCGGTCTGGCCGGGCTCGATCATCTCTTGATCCTACGATGGCGATGCGAGTGCCACGACCAGCACCGCAGCGAAGACACGCCAGCGATGAGGCCGCCGGGCCACAGGCCGCTCGTTTGTTGAACGTCGGCGCGCCACCTGAGATGGTCGCTCGGTGCGCATCCGGGGCAGGGCCCACCGTATCCGTAGGAGGACCCTCGCGGTCGCCTTCGCGGCCTCGCTCTGTGCCGTGACCTCTCCGGCCCGCGCCTTCGACACCCAGCCTCACTTCGACATGACGCGCGACGCCCTCACCGCCGAGGGATTCGGGCTGCCGGCGGCGAGCATCGCGGGGGTCAACAACTGGTTCGTCGACTACTACACGAACCCGGACCGCAACCCGCACTCGGGGCACGCCTCGTTCCTCCTCGGCTGGACGCGGCTGGGGCTGGCGCACGAGAACTGGCCGAACTTCTACATCGACGGCGCGCGGCGGCTGCACTTCGACTACGAGCAGCGCGCAGCGGACATGCCGAACCTGTCGAGCACCGCCGGCATCGAGCGGGAGTGGGACCGCCTCCAGTTCCGCGCGCGGCGACTGCTGGGGATCTACGGGCGCAGCAACGACCCGCTGGGGGTGCTGAGCACGATCGGCAGCTCGCTGCACGCGGTCCAGGACTTCTACGCGCACAGCAACTGGGTGGAGGCCCTGCGCCCGGGTGCTTCGGGGCTCGGAGGACCGGGGATCGCCTCGCTGGGCTACGGCAGCCACCCGACGTTCTTCGACATCCCGCCCGAAGTCCGCGCGGCGGTTCTCGTGGGAGATCGCAACGTGTACACCGGCGTCCGCGGCATCCCCCGCGGTCACGGGCACTGGCGCTCGCACTTCCTGCCCCGCTTCCCGCCGGGACGGCCGACGTCCGAGGAGGCGCTCAACAAGGACTGGTCGGGCCGACCCAAGTACCAGGACGCCTACATCACCGCGTACTTCGCGTCGCGACAGTGGGTGAGGGCGATGCGCATCTGGCTGGGGAACGAGCCGCTGTGGAACCGCGCGATGTCCATGGCGCAGACGAGCGCGCTCGCCCACGACATCACCGGGGCGGAGGAGATCTCCCAGTACAGCGGTCACTGGATGGGCGGCGGAGAGCCGTGCGTGCGCTTCATCAACTGCAGCGTGCGCAGCGGCAAGGCCGGGAGCCTCTCCAGCCTGACCATCGCGCTGCGCGACTTCCACGCCGGTCCCACCTCGCGCTACCGCCGCGCCTTCAACCAGATGATCGGGGAATGGGCGCTGTTCGGGGACATCCCGGATCTACCGGACCCGCCCTCGAGCCGCGCGATCCAGGCGCTCACGCGATTCGCGAAGCTCGAGGTGCTCGGTTACCGCGGCCTGCGCCTCGGCGACCCGGTCGGGGACGCCGAGATCTACGCCAACGTCCGCCTCGGCGGCCAACCGTCCACGTCCACGATCATCGACAGCGCTGATTCGTTCAGCTTCCCTCGCCCGTACGCGCCGTTCACCTGGATACGGTCGGTCCCCACGCCCAACCAGGCCAGCACACCGGTCACGTCGATGACCGTGCGTGTCGAGACCGGCAACCGCTCGGGTGCCGGGACCGACGACGACGTGTACCTGCGGATCAACGGGCATCAGCGCTTCTCGCTCGACAAGGCCCTCTACGACGATTTCGAGCGTGGCGACGTCGACACCTACAGCGTCCCCATCGGCAACGCGACGCGCGACGGGCTCAGCGTGGGGACATCGACCGCGTGGCGATCGAGAAGAGCGCGGACGGCAGCAGCGGCAGCTGGTTCCTGCACGGGGTGACGCTGATCGTCAACGGCCAGGTGATCTTGCGCAACCGCGCCATCGACCGCTGGCTGCAGCGGTCCAGCCGAACCTGGGTGGCCCCGGGGTTCGTCCGCGACCATCGCACCGACGACGTGGTCGGCGTGTGGCTGCAGCTGCGCGAGGACGACTTCGGCCCCAACGACACCGGCGACATCAACCGCTTCGATCGCCACACGTCGCTGCCGATCGCGTATCGCATGGGGACCACCGTGCGCGAGCGAGCCCGCGGAGGCGCCCTGCTGGCCGGGCGCCTGCCGCTGCAGAATGGTGACCGCGCCGAAGCGACCTACCGGCTCAGCACGCTCACGGTCACACCACCGCCGTTGCCCGCCCCACCTCAGCAGCCGGACCCCGCGCCCCCGCCCCCACCCCCGGTCTCGGGCGCAGCGCCGGATCTCGTGATCTCGAACATGACCTCCAACACGTTCACCGTGAAGAACCAGGGCGAGGTCGCGGCGGGGCCCTTCCGCGTCACCGTGGTCGCCGGACCATCTCAGGCAGACTTCGACTTCCCGGCGCTTTCAGTGGGCCAGTCCCAGATGCGGACCTTCAACGTGGCCTGCGAGTACCCGCGCGAGGCGCGCGCGGACTCCCTCAACCAGGTCGCCGAGAACAACGAGGTCAACAACATCGCGAGCCACACCGGCCCGGACTTCTGCTGATCCCAGCCAGAGAGACTACCCCGATCGCGGGGCGCCGCCGCGCGATCGCCGCACAGCTCGTGCAAGACTTTGCCGGTGCTAAAGATGCTCGCAGCCAGCCACAAGCAACAGGTACCTGGCTGCAGCGTTCGACTGGCATGGGCGACCTGCGCGATGTTTGCGCTCGCCGGCTGCGGCGACAAAGCGGCGCCTGAGGCTCAGCCGGCCATCCGCACACAGCTAGAGGCGCAGGTGCGCGACGCGGCACGCACCGAGTCGAGGTTCTTTGGAACGCGGCCGGACGTGGAATGCGCGAGGCAAGGGGCGTCCTGGCAGTGTCAGCTGGTGCAGGGCGGTCAGAGGGTTGAACTGCACATTGACATAGACGCGCGTACTGGTTGGTGGAGCGCCCAGAGCCAGCCGGTTGGTACCCAGGGAGACTTCACCGTTGGAATGACGCTCTTTGGTTGTTGCGTCGGCTGAGCGAATCGCACAGGCGATCCAGCGGTTGGCGGCCCAGTCGCGTCGCCTGCCGCCCGGCTACTTCAGCAGCCGCGACAGGCGGCGGTCCTTGAGGACGCGGCCGCCGGTCTGGTCGTGCGGGCAGTAGCACATGACGTAGTCCTCGTAGTGGACGGCCTCGATCGTCGTGCCGCAGCGCGGGCAGGGTTCGCCCTGGCGGCGGTGGATCTCCAGCGGCATCGGCAGCTTGTCGGGGATCGGGAGGGCGACGACGCGCTCGTAGTGGCCGATCGCGCCGTCGAGGCGCTCGATGCACGCCGCGCGGAGCGCCTCGGCCTCCTCGTCGTCGAGGTCGTCGGCGCGCTTGAAGGGCGACAGCTCGGCCGTCCAGAGGATCTCGTCGACCCATGAGCGCCCGATGCCGGCGATCACGTGCTGGTCGCGCAGCACCGCGTTGAGCGGCCGTGCGCCCTGGCCGGCCAGCAGCTCGCGCAGCGGCGGCGGGTCAGGCCACGCCTCCGGGCCCAGCGACGCGAGCGCGTCGTCGGCCTCGACGTCCTCGCCGCGCAGGACCTTGACCCACGCGCGCTGGCGCGTGCCGAACTCGCGCAGCCGCAGCTCTCGGCCGTCGGCGATCCGCACCAGCAGGCGCGAGGTGCGGTCGCGCAGCGTGGCGCGCTTGTCGAAGAGCTGGAGCCGGCCCGCCGACATGAGATGGACGAGGAGGGCGAGGTCGCCGGCGACGTCGACGACGAGGTGCTTCCCGCGCCGGCGCACCCCCTCGATGGCCGCGCCCTCGATCGCGTGCAGGGGAGGGTCGAAGGTCTTCAGCGCGTTGATCCCGGGCGCGAGCGCGGACTCGACGACAGCGCCGCGCAACGCGGCGTCGAGCCGGCGCGCGGTGATCTCGACCTCGGGGAGCTCGGGCACGTCTCCCCATGCTACGGCCCCTCGGACCGCCCGCTCAGATGAGGGTCAGCAGCGCGCCGACCACGCGCGGGTCGAACTGCCGCCCGGCGCCGAAGCGCAGGCGCCGCAGGACCTCGCTGCGCGGCAGCGGCTGGCGGTACGCCCGCTCGCTCGTCATCGCGTCGTAGGCGTCGACCACGGTGACGATGCGCGCGCTGAGCGGGATCTGGTCGCCCTGCAAGCCGTCCGGGTACCCCGAGCCGTCCCACGCCTCGTGCGTGGCCCGCACCGCGGGCGCGAGGTGCTCCAGGCCGGCGACGGCGGCCAGCATCTCCTCGCCCTCGATCGTGTGGCGGCGTACCCGCTCGCGCTGGCCCTCGTCGAGCGGGCCCGGCCAGTCGAGGATGCGGGGATCGACGGCGAGCTTGCCGACGTCGTGGAGCATCGCCACCAGCTCGGCCTCGGTGGCCTCGATCGGGTCGAGCCGCATGCGGTCAGCCAGCGTTCGCGCGTGCGCGGCGAGCCTGTGGCTGTGATCAGCCGTCGGTGCGTGATGCCGGCGCAGTTCGTGCGCCAATGCGTCGACCGCCTCCACCATCCAGCGGGAGTCGGCCGGACTCGTCGTCTGCCCGACCATGGACGTCAAAACGATGCCACGTCGACGCCCGCACGTGGGTGACCGAGCGATGAACGGCAGCGATCTACCGACAAACGGTGCAGGAAGACGTGCGCTACGACCGGCAGATGCGGCCGAGCTCGCGCGGGCGCAGCAGGACGACGAGCTCGCCGCGCGTGCCGTCGAGCCGCACGGCGGCGATGCCGCCCTTCTTGAGGTCGATGCGCCCGCCGGTGAGGTCGTGGACGACCTGCGAGAAGTCGGGCTCGTGGCCCACGACGAGCACGCGCTGGTCCGCGCCGGCCGCGGCCATGAGCGCGAGCGCCTCCTCGGCGTCGAAGCCCTCCGCCAGCGGCGCGTGCTCGACCGGCTCCACGCCGAGCTGCTCGCAGGCGATCAGCGCGGTGTCGCGGGCCCGGACCTTCGGGCTCGTGAACGCGAGGTGGACCTCGACCGTCAGCGCGGCGAGCGCGCAGCCGGCAATGCGTGCCTGCTCGCGTCCGCGCTCGGTGAGCCGCCGCTCGGCGTCGGGGCGCGCGTCGTGCGGCTCGGCCTCGCCATGCCGCAGGAGCCACAGCTGCTCGGCCATGGCGCGCAAGGCTAGCGCGAGGTGCCCGCCGGGCGGCTATCGGACCGGGTAGGGCGGAGCGCTGTTCTCGATGATGCCCGTGCGGACGCCCGAGCGGTCCATGTACACGGCATACACGCCGCTGAGGAGCACGAAGCTCGCGACCACGAGAGCGCTCGCGCGGGGCCGGCCACGCAGGACGAAGGCACCCGCGGCGTAGAAGATCGGCGCGGCCAGGAGGATGATCCGACCCCAGTCCAGGGCGAACGTCATCGACACGACGCACAGGGCCACGAGCACGAGGCCGCGCTGCGCGAGGCGCATGTTGCGCAGGGCCAGCGGAGCGAAGAGCCACAGCGGTCCATAGACCGTGAACATGCGCCGGAGCTGCACGCCGATCTCGTCGAGGCCCGAGCGCAGGACGTCGACCCGCCCCCCGAGCAGCGACCCGTAGCCGGCGACCTGCTCGCGTCCCACGGTGGGGAGCGCCAGGCGCAGGGCCGCGTAGATCGCGATCGCCGGAGCCGCGACCAGCGCCACCCGCTTCGCGGTCTGCGGGTCCCACAGTCGCGGCGTCCAGATCGCGTAGGCGAGCGGGATCAGGAAGATCGCCGACTCCCGCGTGAGCGCCCCGATGGCGAGGGTGACGGCCAGGGCCCGCGGGCGCTCTTGCACCATGAACAGGACCGCCGCGACCATGACGGCCACGGTCGCGGCGTCGACGTTCCGTCCCTGGCGGAGGCTGACGATGAGGAGCGGCGGCGAGATCGCAAGGCACAGCGCCAGCCCTATGGCAAGCGGCGCCGGCGCACCCACCCGCTGGAGCAGCAGGCACATGAAGCCGGCGGCGATCCCCGTCGCCAGCCATGCCAGCAGGCTGAACGAGAACGTGTGCCCGAGGGGCAGGACGTGGACCAGCGTCGGCACCAGGACCCGATACGCGAACGGGAAGGTGTGCGTGGCGAAGGGATCCTGCGCCATCTTCTCGTAGATCAGATCGTCGCCGCGGGGCGTGGGCTCGTCCATGACGAGCGCGTCGAGGACGACGATCGCGACGACGGCCAGGGCACCGGTTGCCACCGCCAGGCGGCGCGGAGAGGAGCGGACGGAGCCGATCATCGCGGCCGGCCAGGTTATCCGGGGCGGTTACCTGGCGTAGGCGCGCGTCGGCGTGCCGCGGAAGACCGTGCCGTCCGGGGCCGTCCACACCAGGCGCCACTCGCGGCCGCCGACGGCGGCGACCGTCGTGGCGAAGTAGCCGCGGGCGTCGGTGCGCACGGTGGTGAGCGGCCGGAACGGCGCGCCCTTCTTGTGGGCCTCGATCATGGCCGTCGTGGGCGCGCCCGCCGGGCGCACCAGGCCCCAGAGCGAGACCTTCGACGGCCCGCGCCGGGCCACCAGGGGCAGGCGGAAGCCGTCATAGGAGGGCTTGTGCGTGCCGCCGGCGGTGAACAGACCGGTCTGGAAGCCCGGGTAGCGCTCGATGATGGGCGCGCCTGCCACGGCCTTGTCGTCGCGCAGCAGGTACTGGGAAAAGGCCACCACGCGCGGGTTCTCGTAGGCGATGCGCTCCGAGATGGCGCGGTACTCCGACTGGCGCTGCAGACTCACGCCGCGCACGGGATCGGGCTTGCTCTCGATGCCGAACTCGGTCAGGTAGAGCGGCAGCTTGGACGTGATCGCGCCCGCCTTCGCGGCCCTGTCGAGCGCGGTCGTCAGGCGCGAGAGCACGCCGATGGTGACGTCGTTGGGCTGCTCGGGCTTGAACGACGGGCCCTGACCGGTCGTGTAGGCGTGGTGCGCGTAGCCCGAGGCCTGCACCTTCGCGCACCTCTTCGACGCCTTGCGGTACCTGTCGTCCAGGCACAGCACGCCGCGCAGGAAGGTCAGCGGCGCGACGACGTTGCCGGTACCGCGCGGCGAGGTCTCGCCGAGGAGCACGCGAGCGTTGCCGAGGCCGGCGTTGCGCAGGCCGCGCTGGGCCGCGAAGTACAGGTTGCGGTAGATCCGCGGCGACAGCGGCGTCTTGGCCGCCGAGTACTGCGGCTTGAGGAACTGCGGCTGGTTGGGCTCGTTCCAGATGCTCCACGTGTCGGCCTTGCTGCCGTAGTGCGCGGCGACCGCCTGCACGAACTTGCGGAACTCGTTGGGGCTTGGGCGCGTGAGGGTGTCGCGCGCGCCGTTGGTGGCCCAGCGCGGGACGGGGCCCGACACCGTGAGCAGCAGGCTCCAGCCGCGGGCCTTGATGCCGTCGACGACCGCGTCGTAGGTGCCCCAGTCGTAGCTCGACGGCGCGGTCTCGTCGAACTTCGGCTTGACGCGAGAGTCCGGCTCCGGCGCGACGTCGTGCCAGTAGAGGACGACGCGCATCGAGTGCACGCCGAGCGCGGCGATGTCGTCGAAGGCCTGCGCGCGCGTCGCCGGATCCCTGAGGTCGCCCGTGGCCTCGAAGGTCATCGACTGCGTCTTGTTCGCGCGCGCGGCCGACGGCGCCAGCACGGCCAGCGCAGCGCATGCCACAGCGAAGATGGTTAGGAAACGTCGCATGAGGACCAGCACCGCCCTAGAAACCGCCCAGGGAACCCAAAGTCTCGTCGGCCTCGCATCCGGGCGCGTACGCGGCGCGGGCGACACCGTACCAACTAGCTTTCGATCGGTGAGCAGCTACCCGGCGCCGGACGACGTCGTCCGCACCCACGCCGAGGGGCAGGCCAACCGCCGCGAGCCGCTGCTCGTGCTCGACCCGTTGCTGGCCTTCCTCGACGACCACGGGCTGGGCGCCGGCGAGGTCGAGGCGGCGCCGTTGGGAGGGGGCCACTCGAACGTCACCTACGCGCTGCGGCGCGGCGGAGCCGAGCTCGTCCTGCGCCGCCCGCCCCGCGGACCGCTCCCGCCCAGCGCGCACGACGTGCTGCGCGAGGCGCGCGTGCTCGCGGCCCTGGCGGGGCGCGCACGCGTGCCCGCGGTGCTGGCGGTGTGCGACGACCGCGCGGTCATGGGGGCGCCCTTCTACGTCATGGAGAAGGTCGAAGGGCACGTCGTGGCCGCCACCGTGCCGGGCGCGCTCGACAGCCCCGCCGACCGCGCCCGCCTCGGGGAGGAGCTCGTCGACGCGCTGCTCGAGCTGCACGCGGTCGACTGGCGGGCGGCCGGCCTGGTGGGCTTCGGCAGGCCGACGGGCTACCTCGAGCGCCAGCTGCGCCGCTTCCTCGGGCTCTGGCAGCACCACCGCACGCGCGACGTTCCCGCCGTCGAGGCGGTGGCCGAGTGGCTCGCGGCGCACCGGCCGAGCTCAGGCCCCTCCACCGTCGTCCACGGCGACTACCGCCTCGGCAACACGATGTTCGCGCCGCGGTCGCCCGCTCGCCTGGTGGCGATCTTCGACTGGGAGATGGCGACCATCGGCGACCCGCTCGCCGACGTCGGCTATCTGTGCGCGCTGTGGGTCGATCGCGCCGATCCTCCCGGCGGGCTCTTCGAGCTCTCGAGCGTGACGCGCGAGGAGGGCTTCCCGTCGCGCGAGGAGCTCGTCGCCCGCTACGAGGAGCGCTCGGGACGGTCGACGACCGACATCCGCTGGTACCGCACGCTCGCGCTGTGGAAGTCGGCCGTCTTCATGGAGGGCAACTACAGGCGCGCGCTCAGCGGCGCCACCGACGACCCCTACCTGAAGGGCTTCGGCGACGGCGTCGTCGAGCTCGCGCGGCGCGCGCAGGAGCTGACGCGCGGCGCCTGAGGACTACGCGCCGCCCTCCAGGCGCCGGCGCAGCTCGGCTCCCCGGCCCGCCGCCACGGCCCGCGCGGCGCGCGCCTCGCTGAGCTCGACCCCGTGCGCGGCGGCGAGCTCGAGCAGCTCCTGGCGCTCCTCGCCCTCGCTGGCGGCACGCGCGAAGAGCCACCCGAAGAGGGCCAGGGTCAGCAGCGACCCCTCGACCATCATGATCGCGCCGGCGGCGTTCTGATCGGCCCCCGCCGAGATCCCGTGGGCGCGCTCGCCGCGCGCGTAGACGCTGAAGAAGATGTGCCCGCCGAAGACGAAGACGTTGCCGAGGATCGCGCCCGTCAGCCGTACGGCGATGACGTAGCCGAGGCGCGCGAGGTTGCCGAACCACGCGGGCTTGGGCAGCGGGCCGAGCAGCGCCATCCACATATTCAGCCCGAAGGCCACGAAGCCGAAGTGCTGGAGCGCGTGGACGACGTCGTGGCGCAGCGCGGCCTCGTGGAAGAACGGCACGTGCCACAGGTACAGGTCGGCCGCCCACAGCGGGAAGGCGATGAGCGGATGCGAGAGCACGCGCAGCCGGTCGAACGCGCGAATGCGCAGCGCCGGCGCGAGCACCGGCCCGGTCAGCCCCAGCACGAGGAGCAGCGTGCCGAGGTCGCCGATGATGAGGTGCTCGACCATGTGGGCCCAGAAGAGCTGGTCGCTCAGCGGGCCCATCGACGTGAGCGTGACCACGATCAGGCACAGGCCGCCCAAAAAGCAGGCCCGCCGCCACCCGGGCACCGCGCGCGACGTCCCGGCCAGGTGGTGGGCGCGCAGCGCGTAGAGGATGCCTGTGGCGGTCGCGGGAGCGAGCTGGAGGAAGACCTCCATGGGCGCAGAGTACGCGGCCGTCAGTGCGCCGTCGCCGGTGCGCGCCGCCGTTTGCCGGCGCTGCGCGTGGAGGCCCGGGGCGTGACGATCGAGGGCACGATCCGGTGGCGCACCGGGGACTCCTCGCCCTCGATGAGGCTCACGAGCAGCTGCACCGCCTCGGTGCCGATGCGCTCGGCGTTGAGGTTGAGGGCGGTCAGCGCGGGCCGCGCGCTCCGGCTCGCGTCGCTGTCGGTGCAGCCCGCGACACGCAGGTCCTCGGGGACGCGGATGCCCTTGGCCTCGGCGGCCAGCAGCACGCCCAGGGCCAGCCGATCCAGCGCGCCGTAGATGGCATCGGGCGGATGCGGGGACTCGAGCAGCTCGGTGGCTGCGGCGAAGGCGCCGCTCTCGCTGAGGGTCTCGGGGATGCTCGAGACGATCGGCTCCTGCCCGCGCTCGGCGCACCACTGCTCGTAGGCGCGCAGGACGTCGATCGAGTACGACGACATGACCGGCACGGTGAGCAGGGCGACACGGCGGCTGCCCGCCTCGGCGAGGTGGTCGAGCATCGCGCGCGTGCCGGCGACGTGGTCGTTGTCGACCCAGTACTCGTCGGCGGGGCCCTCGGGCTGGCGCCCCGTGGTGACGATCGGGATGCGCCTCCGCGTCAGCCGGCGCACGCTCGGGTCCTCGCCCACGGGGTCCATCACGATGGCGCCGTCAAGCGGAAGGCGATCGAGGATCGCCGGCGGTGACTGCGCGGGCAGGAGCGTGAGCGAGTAGCCGCGCTCGAGCGCGGTCGAGGTCGCCGCGTTCATGACCTGCAGGAAGTAGTCGAAGTCGGCGACCGGGAGCGGGTTGTCGACGAACGAGACCGTCAGCGCGAGCATCCCCGTGCGGCCGCCCGCGAGACCGCGCGCGAGGGCGCTGGGCTGATAGCCCATGCGCGTGGCGATCGCCTGCACGCGCTCGCGCGTCTGCGGCGTCAGCCGTCCCTTGCCGTTGAGCGCGTGCGACACCGTGGTGATCGAGACGCCCGCGGCCGCAGCCACGTCCTTGATTCCGACCGTTCGGCCCATGGTTCGCGCGCCACTTTAGACGTACTGGCCTTGACCCCGAAGGATTGGGATGAGAAAGTGCGCCCGATTGTGAAAAAGCGTTTTGGCAGCCGAAGGGAAACGTTTTGGCATTGAAGAGCGAGAGCACGTCCCAGAGCGCGAGCAGCGCGCGGAGCCGGCGCTGATGTCGACCGCGGTCGATCGCACGATGTGGACGAGCCTGCTGCACGCGGGCCTGGCGGGGTCGTTCATGCGCTTCCCCCACGTGGCGGCAGAGACCGACGCGCTGGACGCGGCGGGCGCGCGCGCGGCGATCTACGGCATCCCGTTCGACGCCACCAACATCAGCCGCACCGGCTCGAACTACGGGCCGCGCGGCATCCGCGACGTGTCCGTGCAGTTCCTGACCTACAACGCGATGCTCGACTTCGATGTCGCCGATGCCCTCTCCCCCGTGGATTGCGGTGACTGCGCGGTGGTGCCGGGCGACCCGGAGCGCACGTTCGAGCGCGCCCAGGCCGACATCGAGCGCATCCTGCGCGCCGGCGCCCTGCCCGTGACGCTGGGCGGCGAGCACTCGGTGAGCATCCCGGCTCTGCGCGCCACGCGCGCGGTCCACGAGAACCCGGGGCTCATCCTCGTCGACACGCACCTCGACACCGCCCCCGACGTGGGCGGCGAGCTGCTCAGCCACTGCTGCCCGATCACCCGTGCGGTCGACGCCGGCTTCGACCCGACGAAGATCGTGCTCCTCGGGATCTCCGGCTGGATGAACCCGCGGACCGAGCTGGCCTACTGCCGCGAGCGCGGCATCACCGTCATCTGGCTCGAGGAGATCTGGCAGCACGGCACCGCCTGGGCCATCGCGTCCGCGAACGAGATCACGCGCGCGGGCACCGACGGCGTCTACCTGTCCTTCGACGTCGACTCGCTCGACGGCGCGCACGCCCCCGGGACGTGCTGTCCGACCCCGGGCGGGCTCACCAGCCGCGAGGCGATCGAGATCGTGCGCGGCGTGAGCGCCGAGGGCCTCTTGGGCGTCGACGTCGTCGAAGTCGCGCCCAGCCTCGACGCGACCCCCGTCACGGCGCTGATGGGCGGACGCATCGCACTCGAGGCGATGGCCTTCCACGCCGGCGCCGACAGGCCGCTCCGCGAACCGACCCCCGCACCAGGAGGACGTACCGAATGAGCACGCAAGCCGCCGCCCCCACCACGGCGCCGGGCCTGTTCACGCGCAAGGCGACCGGGCTGGTCCGCGAGGCGCGGACCACCGACGCGCTCTTCTACAACGTGATGTGGGCCAGCGTGGCGCTGTCCTTCGCCTTCTTCTGGCTGCTGTACGCGTTCTACTACCAGGGCTCCAACGCGTTCCTGGCCTTCCTCATCGCCGCCACGCTCGGCCTGCCCGGCGCGTTCCTGTACGCGATGCTCGCGCAGATCATGCCGCGCACCGGCGGCGACTACGTGTTCAACAGCCGGGCGCTGCATCCGTCGGTCGGCTTCGCGGGCAACTTCAGCTACTGCTTCTGGCTGGGCATCATCTACGGCGTCTACACGACGTACCTGGCCGCCTACGGCTTCGGCGCCTTCGGCCGGATGATGGCCGGCTTCACCGGCTCGAGCGCGTGGCTGAGCTTCGGCGACTGGTTCTCCAAGGACTACGCGCTGTTCATCACCGGGACCGCGGCCGTCCTCATCTCCGCGCTCGTCTTCGTCATCGGCGGGATGAGGCTGTTCCTGCGCCTCCAGGTCGGCGCCTTCGCGCTGTACATGCTGGGCGCCTTCGTCATCCCGATCCTCGTCGGGCTGTTCTCGAGCAAGGCCGGCTTCCTGGGCAACTTCGACGACTACGCCGCCAACCTCGGCACCGACAACGCCAGCGCGGCGCTCGTCGCCTCGGCCACGAAGGCGGGCTTCGCGCCGACCGGCTTCGACTTCGAGACCACGCTCAAGTCGGTGTCGGTCTTCTGGTACATCTTCGGCTTCCTCTACTCGAGCAACTACTTCGCCGGGGAGATCCGCCTGCGCAAGCGCACGCATCTGCTCTCCATCCCCGGCGCCGTGCTCGTGTCGGCGGTCGGCATCGCGCTGCTGCTCCCGGCCTACCTGAACGTCACCGGCTACACGCTCAACGGGCAGTTCGGCCTCGCCGACCCGGCGGCCTACGGCTTCGCCGCCGGCGCGCCCGCCTACCCGGAGATCATGAGCATCGCCTCGGGCACCTGGGTGCTGGGCGCGATCGTGATCATCGGCTTCACGGTCGGCCTGCTCATCTGGCTGCCGCAGACCATGCTGCTCGCGAGCCGCAGCATGTTCGCCTGGTCCTTCGACCGCGTGATGCCGGCGCGGCTCTCGTACGTCGACCCGCGGACCCGCTCGCCGGTCGTCGCGATCGGCGTCGTCACCCTGGTGGCCATCGCCAGCACGGCGATCTACGCCTTCACGACGTGGTTCAGCACGCTGTCGGTGCTGCTCGGCCTCTCGCTCACGCTGGTCATCACCGCGATCGGCGGCATCGCGCTGCCGTATCGCCAGCGGGCCATGGTCGAGAACTCGCCGTACGGCGGGTCGATCGCGGGCCTGCCCAAGCTCACCTTCGTCGCCGGCCTGGCCCTGCTGGGCTTCTGCGGCGCCATCGCGATCCTGCTGTGGGATCCCGGCTCGGGCGCCAGCCTGAGCGCCAACCCGGGCAAGCTGTGGCTCGGCCTCGGCGTGCTGGCGGCCGGCTTCGCCATCTACTTCGTCTCGTCGGCCATCCGCCGGCGCCAGGGCATCGATCTCACCCTCACCTACCGCGAGCTGCCGCCGGAGTGAGGTTGCGCCTCTACTACGCCTCGGACATCCACGGCACCGAGGTCCTCTGGCGCAAGTTCCTGCACGCCCCCGCGGTCTACGGCGCGCAGGTGATCGTCATGGGCGGCGACGTGACCGGCAAGGTGGTCATCCCGCTCGTCGAGGACGGCGACGGCGTCGTGGCCGAGCTGTTCGGGCGCCCCGAGCGCGCCGCGACGCCGGAGGAGCGCGCCGAGCTCGAGCACCGCATCCGCTCCAACGGCATGTACCCGCACGCGATGACGCCCGAGGAGGTCCAGCGCGTGGCGGCCCTCAGCGAGGCCGAGCGCGAGACCTGGTTCGCCGAGGTCATGCTGCATACGTTCGAGCGCTGGATGGGCCTCGCCGGCGAGCGCCTGCAGGGGTCGGACGCCCGCTGCTTCGTGATGCCCGGCAACGACGACCCGCCCGGCGTCGACCGCGCGATCGAGCGCGCCGCGCGCGTCGAGGCATGCGACGAGCGCATCGTCGAGTTCGACGGCTACACGATGCTCTCGCTGGGCTACTCGAACCGGACCCCGTTCGACTCGCCGCGCGAGCTCGACGAGGACGAGCTGGCCCGGCGCATCGAGCGGCTGGCCGGCCAGGTCGACGACCTCAGCCGGTGCATCTTCAACCTGCACGTGCCGCCCTACGACTCGCAGCTCGACACGGCGCCACAGCTCGACGAGAACCTCAAGGTGGTCGTCGCCGCCGGCGAGCCCAAGCTCGTCCCGGTCGGCTCCACGGCCGTGCGCGAGGCGATCGAGCGCTTCCAGCCGCTGGTCGCGCTGCACGGGCACGTCCACGAGTCGCGCGGCGTGACGTGGATCGGGCGCACGCTCTGCATCAACCCCGGCAGCGACTACCACACCGGTCGCATCTCGGGCGCGCTCGTGCACCTGCGCGGGGAGCGGGCGGACTACCAGTTCGTGGTCGGTTGAGCAGCGCCGGTGAACGAGGAACCCGAGGAGGTACAGCGAGATGCATGAGACGACCCTGGCGGCCGCCATCCCCACCGTCGAGTACGGCGAGCGCCGCGAGCGCCTGCGCGAGCTCGCCGCCGAGCGCGGCCTGGACGGCGTACTCGTCATCAGCCGCGGAGCCAACGGCGCCGACTGGGGCGCCGACATCGTCTACCTCACCAACCACTACTCGGCCTTCCCGCAGATCCCCGACCGGCCCGGCCAGTGGTCCGGGCGCGGTCACGCCGGGCTCGTGATGCCCACCGACGAGGACGGGACGCTCGTCGTCGAGATCCCCGACTGGCGCGAGGACCTGGTGGCCGTCGACGACGTCCGCGTGGCGCTCGACCTGTGGGCCGGCCTGGCCGACGCGATCCGCGATCGCGGGATGGGCTCGGGGCACCTCGGCCTGATCGGCCGCGAGAGCGCGCTGCACGTCGCGATCGAGCGGATCCGCGCGGAGCTGCCCGACCTGCAGCTGTCGTGGGCCGACGATCTCGTGGAGGGGCTGCGCCGCTACAAGTCGCCGAGCGAGATCGCGGTCGTGCGCGAGGCGACGCGCGTCGGCGGCGAGATGGTCGAGGCCTTCATGGAGGCCGCCGTCCCCGGCGCCACCGAGGCCGACTGCGTCCTTGCCGCGCTCCAGCGCGGCCTGCCCCAGGGCGCGTTTCCACTCGACATCCCCGTCGCCTCCGGGCCCCACGTCGACCACTTCCTCTGGGAGCGGATGCCGTCCTGGAACGCCACGCGCCCGCTCCAGGAGGGGGACATGATCCACCCCGACATGTACGGGACCGTGGGCGGCTACTTCTACGACCTGGTGCGCACGACCGTGGCCGGCCGCCGCGCGAGCGAGGCCCAGCGCGAGGTCCTCGAGGCGTCGATCGGCGTCGTCGAGCACATCATCGAGGCGATGCGACCCGGCGTAGCCTGCGGCGACCTCTTCGCCCGCGGCGCGGCATGGCTGACCGACCACGGCTTCGACGCGCCCGGCTCGGAGACCTCGGAGGGCGTCGCCCTGCTGGGCCAGAGCTATCCCTCGTTCGGCCACAGCCTCGGCCTCGCGTGGGAGAACCCGTCGCTGGTGCCCGGCGAGGAGGCCGTCCTCCAGGCCAACATGGTCGTCGCGGTGGAGGCGGAGGTCGGGCGACCCGGCGCGGGCACCGGGGCGTTCGAGCACGACGTCCTCGTCACCGAGACCGGCGTGGAGATCCTCACCGCGGGCTGCAAGAACGTCTGGTGGGAGTGAGCGGCGCCCGGCGGCGCCTGCGCATCCTGGCGTGGCCGGGCATGCCGGCGCCGGCGGCGCTGGCCGAGGCCGGCCGCCGCCTCGGCGTGGCCGTCGAGGCCGACGTCGTCTCCTCCAACGAGCGCCTCGAGGCGCTGCTGGACGAGCGCGAGGCCGACGGCGGCGAGGGGGCCTACGATCTCATCTGCCCGTCGGACTACCTCGTGCAGCGGCTGCGCGCCGGCGGTCGCCTGCTGGCGCTGGAGCGCGAGGTCCTGGCGCTCGACCGGCTCTCCGACTGGGCGCTCGCGGCGGCCCACGACGAGGGCTGCCGCGTCTCGGTCCCGCTGGCCTTCGGAACTACCGGCTACCTGTGCGACGCCCGCGCGCCCGATCCCGGCTCGTGGAGCGCGCTCTTCGCGCCGCAGGGCGGCGCGCGGGTGGGCATGCTCGACGAACCGCGCGAGGTGGTCGGGGCCGCGCTGCTCGCGTTGGGGATGTCACCCAACGCGACCGGCGCGGAGGAGCTGCGCGCCGCGCGGGCGCTGCTCGAGCGCCAGCGCCCGAGCGTCGCCCGCTACGACAGCGACGACTTCGTCGGCCCGGTCGCCGACGGCCGCGTGCGAGCACACCAGGCCTGGAGCGGGCCGGCGGCCGCGGCCGTGCGTCGCGATGCGGGCCTGCGCTACGCCGTGCCGGCCGAGGGCGCCGTCCTCTGGGTGACGACCGCCGCGATCCCCGCGAGCGCGCGCGATCCCGAGGCCTCGCACCGCCTGCTCGCCGAGCTCCTGGACCCCGAGCTGGCGGCGGTGACCACCGCCACCCAGGGCTTCGCCACGCCGAACGAGCAGGCGCGCCGGCGGCTGGCCCCGGCGGTGCGCGACGACCCGTCGCTGTTCCCGGACGCGCGCACCCTCGGCCGCTGCCACGCCCTCGCGGACCTGGGCGACCACGAGCGTGCGATCCTCGACGTCTTCGCCGTCGCCACCGGACGCGGGCCTTGCGCTCGGGCCCGAGGAGCCGTACAACCTCCGTGAGGAAAGGTCGCGTGAGGAAAGGCCGCGTAAAGGGCTCAGACGCGCGCCGGCGCGACGATCGCCGGCTCGCCCGCGCCGGCCGGCGCCAGCGGCAGCGCGACCGTCACCTCGAGGCCGCCCTCGCGCCGCGCGAGCACGACCACGCGCCCGCCGTGGGCCTGTGCCACCGCGCGCACGACGGCCAGCCCGAGCCCGTAGCCGCCGGTCGAGCGCGCGCGCGAGGACTCGAGTCGCCGGAACGGCTCGAGCAGCTCCTCGACGGCGGTGGGGTCGAGCCGCGCGCCAGGGTTGGCCACGTGCAGGACAGCCTCGCCGCGCTCGACGGCGGTCCGCACGCGGACCCAGCCGACGGCGGCGTTGTAGCGGACCGCGTTCTCGATCAGGTTGGCCGCCATGCGCTCGAGCAGCACCGGATCGCCGAGCACCGGCGCGCGCCCGAGCGACGCCTCGAGCTGGAGCGTGCCCTCGGAGAAGGCGTGCTCGCGCTCGAGGGCGGGCGAGACGACCTCGGCCAGATCGCTCGGCCGTGCCTGCACGATGCCCGCCTCGCTCGACGCCAGCGCCAGCAGCGAGGCGATGAGGTGCTCCATGCGCTCGTTGGCGTCGCGGATGACGTGAGCCATCGAGCGCAGGTCGTCCTCGCGCGCGTCGGGATCGTCGAGCGTCACGTCGAGCTCGGTGCGCACGATGGCCAGCGGCGTGCGCAGCTCGTGCGAGGCGTTGGCCACGAAGCGGCGCTGGCTCTCGAACGCCGCCTCGAGCCGCGCGAGCATCGAGTCGAAGGTGTCGGCGAGCTCGCGCAGCTCGTCGCGCGGACCCGCCAGCGCAATGCGCGCGTCCAGGGTGCGATCGGAGATCGACCGGGCCGTGGCGGTGATGCGGCTGATGGGGCGGAGCGCGCGGCCGGCGACGATCCAGCCGGCCACGACCGAGGCCAGCGTCACGAGCAGCAGCGCTCCGCCGAACGCGAGCAGGACGTGGTGGAGGGCGCGATCGTTGGCCTTGCGGACCTGCACCGCGTAGGCGTTGCGCGCCTGCCGGTACGCGGCGCGCTCGCCGGCGTTGAGCGTCGCGTCGGGGACGGTGTTCTCGGGCGGGAGGCCGGGGAGGATCCGGGCCCGCAGCGTGCGCGGCGCCACGCCGGACTTGACCGGCGCGAGCTCCTCGACGGCGACGTGGACCTTGCCCTGCTCGTTGCGGAACTCGTGGCGCACGACGGCGTAGGAGACGGCCAGCAGGACCATCCCCATGGCGATGAAGATGGTGGCGTACCACGCGGTCAGGCGCAGGCGGATGGAAGGGCGCGGCAGGCGCACGTCGGCTCAGGCCAGACGGTAGCCGGTGCCGATCACCGTCTCGATCACCGCCGGCGCGCCGAGCTTGCGACGCAGGTTCATGACCGTGACGCGGACGGTGTTCGTGAACGGATCGACGTGCTCGTCCCAGACGCGCTCGAGCAGCGTCTCGGGGCTCACGACGGTCCCGCCGGCGCGCAGCAGCACGTGGAGCACCCCGAACTCCTTGGGGCTCAGGGTGACCGGGCGCCCGTCGCGGGTGACCTCGTGGCGCGCGGGGTCCAGGCGCACGCCGGCGCGCTCGAGGACCGGCTTCTGGACCACGGCGTGGCGGCGCTGGAGCGCGTGCAGGCGCGCCACGACCTCGGCGAAGGCGAAGGGCTTGGTCAGGTAGTCGTCGGCGCCCAGGTTGAGCCCCTCCACGCGCGCGTGCACGTCGGCCGCGGCGGTGAGCATGAGGATGCGCGGCGGGCGCTCCCCACCGACCAGCTGGCGGCAGACCTCGTCGCCGTGGACGGTGGGCAGATCGCGATCGAGGACGACCGCGTCGTAGTCGACGACCGCGGTGCGCTTGAGCGCCTGGTCTCCGTCCAGCGCGATGTCGACGGCGAAGCCGTTGCGGCGCAGGCCGCGAGCCAGCGCCTCCGCGAGCCGGGGCTCGTCTTCGGCTATGAGGACGCGCATTGGCATCGGCCAACGTAGTGTTGCTCAGATAACGCTTGCGTAAGGCAAGTCGCCGCTCAGACGACCGCCCGCGCCCGGCGAGATGATTGATTCCACGGCCCGCGCGGCCAGATGGCCGTGCACCGTGGATGCCGGGCGACGCGGGCCGAAGGGGGACAGTGGCAGAGCGGGCACCGACGGCCGGAGGCCGTTGGTCGGTGACCCGTTCCGACCGTGGCGATCCGGCGCCGCGGGGCGCGGACAGATGGTCGTGGGGGTCGTGGAATCAGTCATCTAGTTGAGCTGCCTACGTTCTTGGTGAACGCCTGAGAAGGCGTCCGGGTCCGTCCTGAGGCTGTGGGTCTTCCACAACTCGCAGCGTTCAGGAGGACCCGGACATGGAGGACGGTAGATGCAGGCTCGGACCTGGCGGGC
>DASVFT010000174.1:0-55796 GCA_036379935.1 Solirubrobacteraceae bacterium
GAGCACACGACCGCCGATGGGGCCCACGTGGACATCGACCAGCCCGTCGACGAGGTCGATGAGCTCTCGGGCCTCGGGCCGGGCGGCCGCGATCGCGTTCGCGACGGCCTGGCGGTCGCCCAGGGCCACGGAGGGGTCGAAGCGCAGGCCCGCGCTTCGTACGGCCGGCGTCAGGAAGCGTGCGCCGTCGCGCTTGGCCTCGCCGGCATCCAGGCGATACCGCGCGCCGGCGACCTCCGAGAGCAACGGCGATTGCTGCGCCCGATGCGAGGCCGCCACGCCGGCCAGCGCCAGCAGGCCCGCGATCGCGAGCAGGGGAAGGAGGGTGCGCGGCGCGCTGCGCATATGGCACGTGATCGGCACGTGCGCGCCGGCGCAGCAACGCAGCGGACGACTGGGTGGTCAGGTCAGCGCCCGCGTGAGCTCGCCGCCGATGAGCTCGAGCTGGTCGAGCTCGTCGTGCAGGAGCAGCTGGAGCATGACGCGGTCCACGCCGACCGCAGCCAGCGCCCGCAGCTGCTCCCCGGCGGCGTCGATCGTGCCGGCGATCGCTCCGGGACGGACCGCCTCGAGCTCCTCGCGCGCCGAGCGCCCCGTTCCGTTGCGCTCGGCCAGGCGTCCCGCGCGCTCGAGCACGGCGGCGTCGTCGCGCCCGACCAGGCAGCCCGTCATGACCGAGAACCGCAGCGTCTCGGGGTCGCGGCCGGCGTCGCGCCAGGCGCCCTCGACGACCGCGCGCCGGTCGCGTGCTTCGTCCGGCGTCGCGAACACCGTGTTGTACTCGTCGGCGAAGCGCGCGGCGAGGGCGGCGCTTCGTGGCCCGGCGTTGCCGCCGACGATGATCGGCAGGCGTGGCTGCACCGGCTTGGGCAGAGCGTCGACGCCCTCCAACCGGTAGTGCTCGCCGGCGAACGCGAAGGGCCCCTCGTCGCAGAGCCCGCGGACGATCGCGAGCTGCTCGGCGAGGATGGCCATCCGGGTGCGCACGTCGGGAAACGGGAAGCCGAAGGCGGCGTGCTCGGCCTCCATCCATCCGGCGCCGAGGCCGAGCTCGATGCGGCCACCAGAGACGTGGTCCGCCGTCACGGCGAGCTTGGCCAGAACGGCGGGGTGGCGGAACGTCGCGGGGGACACGAGCGTGCCCAGACGCACCGTCGAGGTGACGGCGGCGAGCGCGCACAGCGTGCCCCAGGCATCGAGCGAGCCGCGGGCGTGGACACCGGCGACGGAGAGGTAGTGGTCCGAGCGGAACAGGGCGGGGATGCCGTGCTGCTCGCACCCCGCGGCGATCGCCTGCCACTGCTCCCAGGTCACGTCCTCCTGGCCTTCGATCATCACGCAGAGATCCATGCGCAGATCCTTAGCGCGTGGCGAGCGTCGGCGCGGCGAGGCCGCGTTGCGGTGGCGGCGCGCTTCGGCCGCGCCGCGCGGGCGGCGCTCCGGCCCCGGCGCGCGGCCCGCTTCGGCCGCGCCGCGGGGGCGCGCTCCGGCCTCGGCGCGTGGCCCGGTGCCGATCAGAGCACGAGGAGGGCCACGCTGGAGTTGTGGATGCCGGTCGAGCCGGCCACGCGCGCGAACTCGCCGCACGTGCGAAAGCCGCCGGCGGCCACGCCGCCGAGCCGCGAGGAGATCACCGCGACCTCCTCGGCCAGGCGCTCGCCGAGGAGCGGCGCGCGCGTGCGCGACGAGAAGATCAGCGCGAGCCGGGCGTGCTCCTCGAGCTGCGCGCTCGCAGTGTCTGCCGCTCGGCGCGCGCCCTCGAGCAGCAGCTCCGCGTCACCGGCCATGACCTGCACGACGGTGTGCTCGGGCACGCCCGCGGGCAGCACGATGCCGCCCCCCGGCGCGCGCTCCTGCACGTGGCGCACGTCGTAGCGACCGTGGGCGTTGGGCAGGCCAAGCGGGCGCTCCATGCACTTCTGGGCGAAGGCCCGCGCGTCTTCCCCGAGGGCCGCGCCGCGCTCGGAGACATAGGCCTCGAGGGCGGGACGCCCGTCGAGCTCGACAATCGTGTCGCCCTCCGCGCGTGTGACGAGCATCGGCTTGCCGAACGGCCGCCAGCCGTGCTCGATCGAGACGGCCATCGGACGCGCTGAGTTGATCCACACCGCGACGAGGCCGCCCGCGAGGATGGCGCCCTCGCCGAAGGTGTACGTCGCCTGCCCGCCGAGCTCGTCGCCCGCGGCACCGCCCACGAGCGGGACGGCACCGCCCACGACCTCGTAGGCGCCCCGTGCCATCTCGCGCTGGTCGGTCGCCCGGCCGTCGCACAGCACCATGAGGACGGAGTGCTCGTGCTCCTCGCCGGCGCGCTGGCGGGCGACTTCGGCGGCGCGACGTGTGCTGCCCGCGACGTCGGCGTCGTCGCACCGGACGTGGCAGGCGCCGAACGACATCCCGCCCTCTGCGCCGAGGTACGCCGCCACGCAGCCGAACGGCACCTGCGCCTCGTCGGTGAAGGCGCCGGCCGTGGTGGCGCCCACCACGGAGGCCGAGCCGGCCTCCTCCATGGCGGCGCGGTGCAGCTCCTCGAGGTCGTAGCCGGGGGAGGGGAAGACGAGAACCAGATCGCCGCGCGCCGGCAGCCGGCCCGCGAGCGCGCCGCGCACGGCGTCGCGGCCGGCGGTCATGGCGTCCGCCGCGGTGCTGTGGCCGAACCCGCCGAGTCGCGCATGGCGCGCCGGCTCGATCTGAATGCTCATGGCTCCCGAGCGGTCGGCTCGCGAGCAATGCAACTTGAGCGGCGAGGACACGCGTTGGCCGCGCGTCCCGCTCTCTCAGACGATGCCGTGGATGAAGTACCAGACGAAGATCGCGCTGAAGCCGAGCAGCAGCGGGTGCACCCGGCGCCCGGTCAGCAGGGCGAGCACGCTGTAGGACACGAAGCCGGCGCCGACTCCGTTGGTGATGCTGTAGGTCATCGGCATCAGCACGATCGTCAGCAGCACCGGCAGCGCGATCACGGGGTCGGTCCACTCGAAGTGGCGCACGAGCTCGAACATCATCGCTCCCACGATCACGAGCACGGGCGCCGTCGCCGCGCTGGGGATGATGCCGGCCAGCGGTGAGATGAACAGGCAGCACAGGAAGAGCAGCCCGGTCACCACCGAGGCCAGGCCGGTGCGCGCCCCTTCGCCGATCCCCGCCGAGCTCTCGATGTACGTGGTGTTCGACGAGGCCGAGGCCGCGCCGCCGCCGGCCGCGGCCAGGGAGTCGACCAGCAGCACGCGCCGCATCCCCGGCAGGCGCCCGTCGGGCGTCACCAGCCCGGCGCGCCGCCCCAGGCCCAGCACGGTGCCCGCGGTGTCGAAGAAGTCCGACAGCAGCACCGACAGGACGACCGCGACCGCGCTCCAGAAGCCCAGCGCCGAGACGAAGTGCAGCGAGAAGTTGCCGACCAGGCTGAAGTCGGGGGTGTCGACGATCTTCGAGGGCCACGTGGCGGCACCGTTGGGGAAGATCTTCTTGTCCTTGATCTCGTTGATGATCGTGGCCAGGATCGTCGTGGCGATGATCCCGATCAGCAGCGCGCCCTTGACCCGGCGGGCGACCAGCGCGTAGGTCCCGAAGAGCCCGGCCGCGAAGATTGCGATCGGCCACGTGTTGAGCTTGGGCGCCAGCGCCACGATCGTGCCCTCGCCCTTGATGACGATCCCGGCATCGACGAGGCCGATGATCGTGATGAAGAGCCCGATCCCGATGCCTATCGCGAGCTTGAGGTCGTGGGGTATCGCGTTGATCACCGACTCGCGGAAGCCCACGAGCACCAGCGCGGTGATGATCACGCCCTCGGCCACGATGACGCCCATGGCGTCGGGCCAGCTCAGCTGATTGGCGCCGACGAGCGAGAAGGCCACGAAGGCGTTGATGCCGAGGCCCGCCGCCAGGGCGAAGGGATAGCGCCCGAACACGCCCATGGCGAGCGTGGCGATGCCCGCGACGAGCGCGGTGACGGTGAGCACCTGATCGAACGGGAGCTTCACGCCCCCGGGGGCAGCCACCGCCCCGAGGATCTGCGGATTGACGAACAGGATGTACGCCATCGTCAGGAACGTGGCCGCCCCGCCCCGGATCTCGGTGGGGATCGTCGAGCCTCGCGTCGAGATCTCGAAGTAGCGGTCCAGCCGCGCGGCCAGCGGAGCGTCGCCGGACGGAGTGGTGGTGGTGGCTTCCATGGCGCGCATCATCGCGCCCGCGGCGGCGGAATCCGGCCGGTCGCCAGGGCGGTGTCTAACATCCGACGTATGGCTCGCTCGCTGGCGATCCGCTGGATCTCCAACACCGTGGCGCTCTACGTCGCGGCCTGGGCGCTGAGCGGCGTGGACTACGGCGATCAGTGGTGGACGCTGCTCATCGCGGGAGCCGTCTTCACCCTCGTCAACTACGCGGTGAAGCCGCTCCTCGCCGTGCTGTCGATCCCGTTCATCGTGGTCACGCTCGGGCTGTTCTACTTCCTCATCAACGTGCTCATGCTGTACCTGACCGATTGGCTCGTGCCCGACTTCGAGATCGAGACCTTCTGGTGGGGCGCGCTGGCGGCCGTCATCGTCAGCTTCGTGAACTTCGTCATGCACGGGCTGCTGCCCGACGACGACCGGCGCTAGATGACCGATCAGGCCGGCGCGAGGATCGCGGCGTACTCGTCGGGGAGCTGAGCGACGACGTCGCGGAGCTCGTCCTCGGGGACGGCCTCGCGCAGCGTGGCGAGCACCGCACGCGCGTGCTCGCGGGCCTGGTCGCGCGTGACGCCCTCGCGCTCGGCCACCAGGAACTCCTCCACCGGCATGCGCTGCGGAGGGGGCGGCGGCTCGATGCCGGCCAACAGGGGCTCGAAGTCCTTGGGGAGCTCGGCGCGGACGTCCTCGAGCTCGTCGCGACCGATCTCATGGACGAGGGCGTGGAACACCGCCCGCACGTGGCGCTCGACCTCCGCGAGATCGCGCCTGCCCTCGCGCATCGCCACGCGGCGGACGAACTCGTCGACGTGAAAGGGCTCGGCCGGCCGATCGGTGGTCAGCCAGCCTCGGAGCTCGACGGGGAGCTGCTCGGCGACGTCGCGCGCCTCGCCGGGCGAGAGGCGCTCAGCCAGCGTGGCCAGCGTCGCGCTCACCGCCCGCTCGGCGGCGTCCCATGAGAGGCCGGCCTGCTGCGCCACCGTTGCGATGAAGCGCTCGCACTGCGCCGCCGTGCCGCGCTGCAGGTCGGCGGCCTGGCCCACGTGACGGCTCATGGGTCGAGGCCTAGGCCGGGACGTCGCGGGCTCAAGCGCCGCGCGTCCAACGCACGTAGAGTGGGGCTTGCTTGGACGCACACGTCCCCGACGACGCTCTCTCGCAGCCCGGCGAGGGCCAGGTGTTCCTGGGGACCCGGGGGCTGCCGTCCGCCCACCCGCACGCCGAGCAGCTCCTCCACATGTACCGGCTCAGCGATCCGGCGCTGTCGGATCTCCCGCTGGAGGCGCTGCTCGACGAGCTGCTCCAGCGCACGAAAGCGACCCTGGACGTCGACACCGTCGCCGTGCTCCTGATCGACGAGAACGAGCGCGAGCTCGTCGCCCGCGCCGCCAAGGGGCTCGAGGAGGAGGTCGAGCGCGGCGTGCGGATCCCGATCGGCGGCGGCTTCGCCGGCCGCATCGCCGCCGAGCGCGTGCCGATCTTCATCGCCGACGTCAATCACGCGGAGATCATGAACCCGATCCTGCGCGAGAAAGGGGTGCGCTCGCTGCTCGGCGCGCCGCTCATCGTCGACGGTCGCGCCGTCGGCGTGCTCCACGTCGGCACGCTCACGCCGCGCACGTTCACCAACGACGATGCCGCCATCCTGCAGCTGGCCGCGGCGCGAGCCGCACCGGCGATCGAGCGCGCGCGTCTGTTCGAGGCGCTGGAGCGCGAGCACCGCGGCGCGGTGGCGCTCCAGCGCAGCCTGCTGCCCGATCGCCTGCCCGACATCGCGGGCATCGACGTGGCCGCCCGCTACCTGCCCGCGCGCGACGAGGTCGGCGGCGACTGGTACGACGTGATCGAGCTGCCGCGCGGGAGCGTGGGCCTCGCCATCGGCGACGTCGCGGGCCACGGGGTACGGGCCGCCGCCCTCATGGGGCAGCTCCGCACCGGGTTGCGCGCGTACGCGCTGGACGGATACGAGCCCGGCGAGACGCTCAAGCGGCTGGATCACCTGCTGCAGACCATCCGCGGCCGCGGGATGGCGACCGCCGCGTACGCCGTGTTCTCACCGGAGACCGGCGCCGTGCGGATGGCCAACGCCGGACATCCGCCGCCGGTGCTGATCTCCGCTTCGGGCGAGGCCTCGCTCATGGCGGCCACGACCGCTCCGCCGCTCGGAACGCTGCCGTATCCGACCTACGTGGACGTCGAGACGAGCCTGCAGCCGGGCGAGACCCTTCTTATGTACACCGACGGGCTGGTCGAGCGTCGCGGCGAGCCGCTCACGGCCGGCCTCGAACGGCTCCGCGCGGCCGCCAGCGTGTCCGCCAGCGCCGACGCGCTATGCCAGCGTGTCGTGCAGACGCTCGTCCCGGGGTTCGCCGCCGCCGACGACGTCGCGCTGGTCGCGCTGCGCAGCGAGGCGATCGAGGCGACGATGCAGCTGCAGCTTCCGGCCGACCCCCGCGTCCTCGCGCAGGTCCGCCAGGTGCTCCGCCGATGGCTGCGCGCGCATGGCGCGCTGCCGGAGGACATCGCGGCGATCACGCTGGCGTGCGGGGAGGCGTGCGCGAACGCCATCGAGCACGCCTACACGCCCAGTCGTGCGACCTTCGAGATCGAGGCCGCGCACAGGGCGGGGACGGTCACGGTGGCCGTCCGCGACCGCGGCCGGTGGCGGCGGCCGCGCGGGGCGCACCGCGGGCGCGGGCTGATGATGATCGAGGCCACGATCGACGAGCTCGACGTCCGCGCCACCGCGACCGGCACGGAGGTCTTCATGCTGCGACGGCTAGGCTCCTGACGTTGCCGCTCGCCGAGCTCACCACGGACACCGTCGGGCGAGTCGTCGTCGCTCGGCTCGACGGCGAGATCGACATGTCCAACGCCGGGGAGATCGGCGACGCTCTGAACCGCCACGTGGTCAACGACTCGCTCGGACTCGTCGTCGATCTGACCGAGGTGGTCTACCTCGACAGCGCCGCGATCCAGGTCATCTTCGAGCTGCGCGAGGGCCTGCGGACGCGCGGCCAGCTCATCAGGCTCGTCGTCGTGCCCGGCTCGGCGGCCGCCGACACGCTGCGCGTGGCCGGCGTGCCAGCCGCCATCGGCGTCGACGAGACGGTCGCCGCCGCAATGCGCAAGATCAGCGCGTAGCGTTGGTTACATAACGAGCCTTCTCGAGCATTGATCAGGGATGAACGCTCCGCTTGTCCTCAGCGTCCTCGACCAGTCCCCGGTTCCGGAGGGTTCGACGGGCGGCGACGCGCTGCGCAACACGATCGACCTCGCGCGGCTGGCCGACGAGCTGGGCTATCACCGCTACTGGCTGGCCGAGCACCACAACGGGCCGCTGCTGGCCGGTCCGAGCCCCGAGGTCCTCATCGGACCGGTGGCGATGGCCACCTCGCGCCTGCGCGTCGGGAGCGGCGGCGTGATGCTCCCGCACTACAGTCCGCTGAAGGTGGCCGAGAGCTTCAGCGTGCTGGCCGGCCTGTTCGGCGACCGCATCGACCTCGCCATCGGCCGCGCGCCCGGCACCGACCCGATGACGGCCTTCGCGCTGCAGCGCGACCGCCGCCAAGCCGCGCCCGACGACTTCCCCGAGCAGCTCGCCGAGCTGCTGGCCCTGCTCGAGGACCGCATCCCGCCGGGCCACCCCTTCGCCCGCCTCTCCAAGCTGCCCGGGCATCCGAACGCGCCCGAGCCGTGGCTGCTCGGCTCCTCGCCGCAGAGCGCCGTGTGGGCCGCCGAGCTCGGCCTGCCCTACGCGTTCGCGGACTTCATCAACCCGCAGGGCGCGTCGATCGCCGCCGACTACCGCGCGCGCTTCCAGGACTCCCAGCGCCTCACCGCGCCGCACCTGGCCGTCGCCGTGTGGGCCATCGCCGCCGACAGCGACGAGGAGGCGCAGCGCCTCGCGGCGAGCGCGCGGATGACCATGACCCTGCTCCGCCGCGGCCAGCTCATCCGCGTGCCCCCGCCCGAGAAGGCGCTGCGCTTCCTCGAGTCCGAGGGACTGCCACTGGACGCCGCCCCGCACGGGCGGCGCACGATCGTCGGCGCACCCGACACCGTGCACGCCGGCATCCGCGAGGTGGCGGACGCCTACGGAGCGCAGGAGGTGATCGTGGTGGCCATCACCTACGACCACCGCGCCCGCCGGCGCTCCTACGAGCTCATCGCCGAGGCCTCCGGCCTGGAGCGCGCGCCCGGCGCCGCGCCGCGTGAGCGCGTAGCGTCCCCGGCCTCCGACTGATCCCAAGCGCGGCCCGCCGCGCACTGCTTGATCATGGGCACGCTGCTGCGCTACGCCGCGCTCGATCGCCTGCTCGAGCTCGGCGCCCTGCCGAACCCCGTCCTGCGCGCCGGGGCCCGCGCCGGCACGCGCCTGCGCCTGCGCCGGGAGGAGCGCGGCGGCGTGCAGGCGCAGGAGGAGCGCCTGCGCGCGCTCGTGGAGCACTTGTCGAGCGGCCCCGTGGCCGAGCACACCGCCGCCGCCAACGAGCAGCACTACGAGCTGCCGAGCGAGTTCCTCGGGCTGTTCCTCGGGCCGCGGCGCAAGTACAGCGGCTGCCTGTGGAGCGACGGCGTCCACGACCTGGCCGGCGCCGAGGAGGCGATGCTCGAGGCCACCTGCGCGCGCGCCGGCGTGCGCGACGGGATGGAGATCCTCGACCTGGGCTGCGGCTGGGGCGCGCTGTCGCTGTGGCTGGCCGAGCGCTATCCGCAGGCCAAGGTGCTGGCGGTCTCCAACGCCCACGGGCAGCGGGCGTGGATCGAGTCCGAGCGCGACCGGCGCGGCCTGACCGGCCTGGAGGTCGTCACCGCCGACGTCAACGCCTTCGCCCCCCAGCGGCGCTTCGATCGCGTCATCTCGGTGGAGATGTTCGAGCACATGCGCAACTGGGCCGAGCTCCTGCGTCGCGTCGCCGGCTGGCTCGAGCCCGACGGGCGCGCCTTCGTGCACGTCTTCGCCCACCGGCGCCTGGCCTACCGCTTCGAGGGGACCTGGGCCGCCGAGCGCTTCTTCACCGCGGGCGTCATGCCCTCACACGACCTCATGCTGCGCTTCCAGCGCGACCTCGTCGTCGCCGAGCGCTGGGCGGTCTCCGGCACCCACTACGCACGCACGCTTCGCGCGTGGCTCGCGCGCCTGGACGCGCACGCCGACGAGGCGCTCGCGGTGCTGCGCACGCGTCACCCGCCGCGCGCGGCCAAGAGGCTGCTGGCGACGTGGCGCCTGTTCCTGCTCGCGACGGCCGAGATCTGGGACTGGCGTGGCGGCGACGAATGGCTCGTGTCGCACTACCTGCTGGAGCCGCGCGGCGGCAGCGGCACGAACCCGCTCGTGCGCCGCACGTACTCGGCGTAGCCGGGCCGGCTGGACATCCCGCGCTCCAGGCGGTCCTTGCCCGAGACGCGCAGCAGCAGGACCGACATCACCAGCGGGCTCACCACGGTCCACCACGCCGCGCCGGTCGAGAGCGCGATCAGGTACAGGCCCCACCACACCATGAAGTCGCCGAAGTAGTTGGGATGGCGCGTATAGCGCCACAGCCCGCGGTCCATCACGCGGCCACGGTGGGCCGGATCGGCCTTGAAGCGGGCCAGCTGGGCGTCGCCCACCGTCTCGAAGAAGACGCCGATGGCCCAGAAGGCCACCCCCACCACGTCCAGCGGGCCGAGCGGGTCGGACTGGGCCGACGCGGCCTGGATCGGCAGCGAGATCACCCAGACCAGCCCGCCCTGGAGCAGGAAGATCATGCCGAGGCTCACGAGCCGGAAGCGCTCGCCGTGGCGGTCGCGGAGCTCGGCGTAGCGCGGGTCCTCGCGCCGCTCGCGCAGCTTGCGCCACGTTATGTAGCCCGCGAGGCGCAGCCCCCACGCCGTGGTCAGCACGGCCATGAGCGCGCGCCGCGCCGAATCCCCGTCGCCGGTGGCGAACGCGATCCACGCCACGACCACGAAGCCCACCCCCCACGCGACGTCGACGATCGACACGTCGCGCAGGGGCAGGCTCAGCGCCCATGTGGCGAGCATGAGGACCAGCAGCGCCGCGGCGCTCACGGCCATGGTCGTCACCATCGGTCGCCCTCCTACTCGCTGGCGTTGAACTCCCAGATCGCGATGCCGAGCATGACCAGCCCCAGCGCGAGCACGACGGCCGCCTCGAGCAGCGCCGGCACGTGCCAGCCCCACCACGTGACGCCCGGATCGAGGGCGCGTCGCGCGGTGGCGCTGACGTCGAGGTGGTTGAAGACGAGCCGGCGCATGGGATCGACCGCGTAGGTCAGCGGGTCCAGGCGATTGAGCACCGCCAGCCACCCGGGCAGGTGCGAGACCGGGAACAGCGCGCCGGAGATGAAGAACATCGGCATGACGATCATCTGCATGACGCCCATGAACGACTGCATCTGCTTGATGCGCACCGCCACCATGAGGCCGAAGGCGGTGATGCTGAAGGCGAGCAGGAGCTGGAGCGCGAGGACGCCGAGGATGAGGGCCGGGTGGTACGGGACGTGCACGGCCCCGGCCAGGCAGATGAGGATCAGGCCCTGGAAGCTCGCCACCGTCGCGCCTCCCAGGCACTTGCCGATGACGATCGAGCTGCGCCGCACCGGCGCGACCATCATCTCGCGCAGGAAGCCGAACTCGCGGTCCCAGACGATCGAGGCGGCCGAGAACATGGCCGTGAACATCACGGCGATGCAGAGGATGCCCGGGTAGATGAAGGTCTTGAGATCGACGCCGTGCGTGCTCGCCCTCGAGAGCTGCTGGAGCCCCGAGCCGAGGATGAAGAGGAAGAGCAGCGGCTGGACGAGCGCGGTGACGATTCGCATGCGGTCGTTGACGAAGCGGATCAGCTCGCGGCGCCACACGATCCGCATCGCGCGCAGCTCGCTGCGGAAGGTCCGCGGCGGGACGCTGACCCGGACGACCTCGATCGGCGCGGCCGGCGCGGCGACCGTCTGCGGTGTGGCCGTCATCGCCGGTCTCCGGACATCATCTGCATCATGATCTTGTTGGCCTGCTTGGAGAACGACTCCTCGGCGTCGCGGATCGTCTTGCCGGTGTAGGACATGAAGACGTCGTCGAGCGTGGGGCGCGAGACGCTGACCGACTTGATGGCCATGCCGAGCTCGGCGAACAGGCGCGGGACGAACTGCTCGCCGGAGGGCACGAAGAAGGTCACGGCGCCCTCGGCCATCTGCGCCTCCAGGCCGAAGCGCTCGGTGAGCGCGGCGATCGCGGCCTCGTCGTCCTCGGTCTGGATTCGCACGCGGTCGGCGCCCACGCGCGCCTTGAGCGCCTCGGGCGTGTCGAGCGCGACGATCTCGCCCTGGTCCATGATGGCGATGCGGTCGCAGACCTCGGCCTCGTCCATGTAGTGCGTGGTCATGAAGATCGTGATCTCCTCGGTCTCGCGCAGCAGGTTGATGTAGCTCCAGATCGAGCTGCGCGTCTGCGGGTCGAGGCCGATCGTCGGCTCGTCGAGGAAGAGCACGCGCGGGGAGTGCATGAGCCCACGCGCGATCTCGAGGCGGCGGCGCATGCCGCCCGAGAAGGTGCGGACGGGCCCGTCGCGGCGCTCCCAGAGCCCCACCATCTCGAGCACCTGGCGCATGCGCGCGGGCACCAGGCCCGCGTCGACGCCGTAGAGCTCGGCGTGCAGGCGCAGGTTCTGGACGGCGGTGAGGTAGCCGTCGAGCGTCGGGTCCTGGAAGACCAGGCCGATGTGGCGGCGCACGTCGTCGCGCTCGCGGACCACGTCGTGGCCCGCGACGCGGGCGCCGCCGCCCGTGGGCTTGGCCAGCGTGCAGAGCATGTTGATCGTGGTCGTCTTGCCCGCGCCGTTCGGCCCGAGGAAGCCGAAGACCTCGCCGGTGGCCACCTCGAAGTCGACGCCGCGGACGGCCTCGACCTCGCCGAAGGACTTCTGGAGGCCCTGCACCGCAATGGCGGCGGGCGCGCCGTTCGCTGACTCCGTCATCGCTCGTTCACAGTAGCCGCGCCGGGCTCCGGGGCAACACACGTCCATTCGGAGTGCGCCGAGACAAGTTCGCGCTCTGACCGGCGTTTGCAGCGCGAATGACGAAGATCCTGGCCACTGTCGTGGTCCTCGCCGCGGCGACGGGCGTGACGGCCCGCGCGGAGGCCCGCGTCCTGCCGGTCATCACGACCGCCGATCGCGTCCTGGTCGCCGACGTCTCACCGCGCCTGAGCCAGGCGCAGCTGGTGGGCTCGCCACCGGCCACGCAGCGCATGCGCATCGGCCTGGCCCTCGCCCACCCCGACCCGGCCGGCGAGGACGCGCTCCTCACGCGGCTCTTCGACCGCTCGAGCCCCGACTACCACCAGTTCCTCACGCCCGCGCGGTACGCGCAGCGCTTCGGCGTGCGCGAGGCCACGCAGGACGCCGTGCGCGACTGGCTGGCGGGCGGCGGCCTGCGCGTCGAGCACGTCACGGGCGCGGGCGACTACTTCCTGGCCTCGGGGACGGTGGCGCAGGTGCAGGCGCTGCTGAAGACGACGATCCGCCGCTACGACATCGGCGGCGAGAGCTTCGACGCCAACGCGACGCCGCCGGTGGTGCCCCGTCGGCTGCCGATCTTCGACGTGCTGGGGCTCGACAGCTCGCGGCGGTACCGGACGATGGCCGACCTCAACGGCGTGGCCGCGTCGCCCAACACGGGAAGCCAGTCGCCGGAGGACCTGCGCTCCATCTACGAGCACCCCGACGGGATCGACGGCGACGGCGTCTCGGTGGCCATCCTCGGCAACGGCGCCACGGATTCGGTGATCGCCGACCTGCACACGTTCGACGACCTCCATGGCCTCCCCCAGCTCCCGGTCGACGTCGTGCGCACGCCGGCGAACGGCGACTTCTCGGATACGAGCGGCAACCTCGAGTGGAACATCGACATGCAGGCGATCCACGGCATGGCGCCGGCCATCACGCGCGAGGTCCTGTACTTCTCGCCGTCGCTGGTCGACAGCGAGATCGTCGCGTCGCTCGGCACATGGGTCAACGACCCGAACGGGCCGCCGATCATGAGTGCCTCGCTGGGCCAGTGCGAGCAGGTTCCGGGCGCCAACCCGGTGCTCAACGACCCGGCGCTCTACGCGGTCAACGGCAACGACAACCCCGACGCGCTGCCGGTGAGCCAGGGCGTCAGCCAGTCCTCGCAGCCGACGACGACGATGCTCCTGCAGCAGGCGGTCATGGAGGGGCGGACGTTCTTCGCGGCCTCGGGCGACAACGGCTCGTCCTGCAACGCCGCCTACCCCAGCGCCAACGGCGTGGCCAACCAGGGCGTGCCGCTGACCTCCGATCCCGCCAACACGCCGTTCTCGACGGGTGTCGGGGGCACCGTGCTCTACAGCGACGGCAACGAGCCGGCCGCGCGCTTCCAGGAGGTCGCGTGGACGCACTCGGGCGGCAACGCGAGCCCGTTCATCCGCGCGCCCGACTACCAGGCGGGCGTCCCCAACCTCAACCGCCCGTGCACGGTGGACAGCAACGGGCAGCCGACCAACTCCGGCGAGCTGTGCCGCGGCGTGCCCGACGTGGCCGCGATCTCGGGCGACGTCGTCTCCAACGGCTACTCGATCGTCAGCGACGGCGCCGAGGCCTCCGGAGCCGGCACGAGCCTCTCCTCGCCGCTGTGGGCGGGCATGTGGGCCGACCTGGCCAGCACCGCGGTGGGCACGACGGGCTACGGCTTCGCCAACCGCGCCATCTATGCCATCGCCAAGGACGGCGCGCGCTACGCACAGGCCTTCCACGACATCACCACGGGCTCCAACGGAGGCAACCCGGCGCTGGTCGGCTACGACTACGTGACCGGGTTCGGGGTGCCGCGCCTCGCGGGCCTCATCTACCAGGTCCAGCAGGTGACCCCCGCGGTCGCGCGCCGCGGCGCGAGCCGCTGTCGCGACCGCTCGGCGCCGGTGTCCGCCTTCAAGCGCCGAGCCCTGCGCGCGTCGAACCGACGCCTGGTCCTGGCCGGGACGTCGCGGGATCGAGGCTGTCGCGCGCGGGGCGCCGGGCGCGTGGCACGCGTGAAGGTCGCCGTGGCGCGCGTGCGCGGCAAGCGCTGCGCCTTCCTGCGTCCCAAGCGCGGCTTCTCGCCCTCGCGCAGCTGCACGCGTGCGACCTACCTCAAGGCGCGCGGCAGCTCGCGCTGGCGCCTGACGGTGCGCCGCCGCATGCCGCGCGGCACCTACAGGGCGTACGTGCGCGCGGTCGACGCCTCCGGCAACGTCGGCCGGCGCACGGCGCTGCGGTTCCGCGTGCGCTGAGCCTCAGCCGGCGGCGGTGACGTGGCGTGCGATCGCCGCCGCCGTGGCGGGACGGAGGTCGGCGAAGCTCAGCCTGCGCCCTTCGGTCGTGCGCACGCGCAGGACGGCGGAGCGGCGCAGCGGGCGGTTGACGCGCGCCTCGACGGCGGCCACGTCGCGGAAGCGCAGCGCGCGCACGCGGTGGGTCGGGGCGTCGTCGAGCAGCCACAGCAGCCGGCGATCGGTGACGGCCAGCAGCGCCTGCGGGCTGGCCCAGGTCGAGGTCGGCGTGACCATCGCGACGTGCTCGGCGTCGGCCAGCGCGACGAGCAGCTCGCGGCCCAGCGCGCGGCGCAGCGGCGCGGCCAGCCATGTCCCGGCCCGTGCCCGGCGACCCGCCGGCGGAGCGGGCGCGAACGGCTCGGCACGCCCGCGGCGCTCGAGCCAGCGCTCGGAGCGCAGGAGGTCGTAGGCGGCGTTGATCTCGGCCATGCGCGCGGCGTCGCGCTGGGCGCCTGAGCGGTCGGGGTGCCAGCGCTTGGCCAGGCGCCGGTAGGCCGCGGCCACCTCGTCAGCCGAGGCGTCGGGCGTCACTCCGAGGACGGAGAACGGATCCGCGCTCACGGGTTCATCGTAGAGGCGACGATGGCGCCGTCCGCGGGTACGCTCGGCCCATGCGCGCTGGCATCGACCTCGGCGGGACGAAGATCCAGGCCGTCGTCGTCGACGGCGACAACGCGGTCCTGGGCCAGGCGCGCGTCGCCACCCCGACGATCGGTGGACCGGCCCACGTGGCCAGCGCGATGGCCTCCGCCGTCGGCGAGGCCGCCGAGCAGGCCGGCACCGAGCCGGCGAAGCTCGAGGGCGTCGGCGTCGGCTCCCCCGGCGAGGTCGACGCCCAGGCCGGCACCGTGACCAGCGCTCGCAACCTGCCCGACTGGGAGGGCCCCTTCGCCCTGGGCGAGGCGCTGTCGGGTGCCCTGGGCACCCGCGTCGCCCTCGGCAACGACGTGCAGGTCGCCACCGACGCCGAGGCCCTCCTGGGCGCCGGTCGCCCCTACCGGTCCCTGCTCGGCGTCTTCTGGGGGACGGGCGTGGGCGGCGGGATCGTCCTCGACGGGCGCCCGTGGGTCGGTCGCGGTGCGGCGGGCGAGATCGGCCATGTCGTGGTCAAGCGCGGCGGCGCGCGGTGCACGTGCGGGCGCCGCGGCTGTCTGGAGGCCTACGCCGGCCGTGGCGCGATGGAGCTGCGGGCGCGCGCCCGTCACAAGGCGGGCGACAAGACCGACCTCTTCCACATCATGCGCGACCGCGGCCGCGAGCGGCTGACCAGCGGCGTCTGGGCGCGCGCCCTGGACCGCGGGGACAAGCTGGCCATCGAGCTCATGGACGACGCGGTCGCCGCCCTCGGCGCCGGCGTCGCCTCCGCGCAGAACCTCCTCGACGTCGAGGCGATCCTCATCGGCGGCGGGCTGGGCATCCGCCTGGGCGACCCGTTCGCCCAGCGCATCCGCGAGGCCATGCTCCCCCACCTCTTCGACGACGCCGACCCCCCGCCCGTCCACGTCGCCGCGCTCGGGGATCTCGGCGGGGCGATCGGCGCCGCGCTGCTGGTGGCGCCGCCGAGCGGGTTCGGGGATCCGTAGGGCATTGGGGTGCAGGCCGTACTGCCCCGGCCGCCGGCATCGATGAGAACCGGATCGCACTCCCTCCGCCCTCGACACCGGAGCCGCGACCACCATGATGCAGCGCCTCACCCGCCGCGTCCTGCAGCACAAGCGCCTCGTCGCCGTCACCTGGATCCTCCTCACCGTCGTCGGCATCGCGGCCGCCGGCCCCGCCACCAAGGCCCTGGATCAGCGCTTCAGCGTCCCCGGCCGCGAGGGCTGGGAGGCCAGCCAGCAGATCCTGAAGCTCTACGGCAACGGCGGCGAGACGCTGCCGCTGGTGCCGGTGGTCACGCTGCCCAAGGGCCAGACCGTGAGCTCCCCCGGCGTCCGGCAGCAGCTCGCCAACATCGAGGTCACCGCGCCCGCAGGGCCGTGCCGCGCGCGCGCATTGCGGGCTTCGGCTCGACGGGCGACAAGACGTTCGCCTCCCGCGACGGGCGCACCGCCTTCGTCTACGTCTTCGCTCCGCGCAGCGACGACCCCTTCGGTGGCAACGTCGACGAGCAGCGCGCGCTGCGCAGCGCCATGCGCGGGACGACGGTGGCCGGCGCGCCGGTGCGCGTGACGGGCTACGACGCGCTCGCCGACTCGTCCGGGAACGCCGACAATGGCCCGGGAGTGCTCCTCGAGGCCGTGCTCGGCGGTGTCGGCGCGCTCGTCGTGCTCGTGTTCGTGTTCGGCTCCTTCCTGGCGCTCGTCCCGCTCATCGGCCTGGGCGTCTCGATCGACTACGCGCTGCTCATCGTCATCCGCTGGCGCGAGGAGCGCGAGAAGGGCCTAGCGAACGAGGAGGCGGTCATCGCCGCGATGGGGACCGCCGGGCGGGCGGTCGTGTTCTCGGGCACGACCGTGGCCGTCGGCCTGCTGGCGCTGGTCGTGCTTCCCCTCCCCTTCCTGCGCAGCATGGGCTACGGAGGGATGCTGATCCCGCTCGTCGCGACGCTCGTCGCCCTCACTCTGCTGCCGGTGATCCTCGCGTCGGTCGGGCCGAGGATGGACCGCAGGCGCCTGCGGCGCCGCGACCGCAGCCACGCGTTCTGGGAGCGCTGGTCGGAGATGATCGTGCGCCGCCGCGGCGTCGCCGCTATCGCCGCGATCGCCGTCCTCGTGGCGCTCCTGGCCGCGGCGACGAACCTTCACCTCGGCAACGCCGACCCCGACACGATCGCCAAGGCGGGACCGGCGAAGCAGGCGCTGGACGAGCTCGACCGGTCGGGCATCGGCAAGGGCGCCATCGCCCCGGTCGAGACGCTCGTCCCGCAGGCTGACGCCGCCCAGGCGCGGGTGGACGATGTCCACGGCGCCGTGGCGCCTGACGCGCCCGACTGGCGCCGTGCTGGCACGGCCATCGTGGCCGCGGTTCCCCACCACGGCGACGAGTCGCAGGCCGGCCGCGACGCCGTCCAGGACCTGGGCGCGGCGGCCCACGCGGCCTCACCGCAGGCCCGCGTCGGCGGCAGCGGCCCGCTCGACGCCGACTTCATCGACGCCGTCTACGGCTCGTTCCCGCTCATGATCGCGGTGATCTCGATCCTGACCTTCCTGCTCCTGGCACGGGCGTTCCGCTCGCTGCTGCTGCCCGCCAAGGCGATCGTGCTCAACGTCCTGTCCATCGGGGCGGCGTGGGGGATCATGGAGCTCGTCTGGCAGCAGGGGCACGGGTCGGACGAGCTCTGGGACATCGCGGCCACGGGGTCTCCTCGCCCGGGTGCGCGAGGAGTACGACAAGACCGGGGACACGGACGAGGCCGTCGTCTTCGGGCTCGGACGCACCGGCCGGCTCGTCACCAGCGCGGCGCTCATCCTCTTCCTGGCCTTCGCGGCGCTGGCCTCGGGGCCCGAGACCGACGTGAAGGTCCTCGCGACGGGCCTGGCGGCCGGCATCCTCCTCGACGCCACCGTGGTCAGGGCCGTGCTGGTGCCCGCCCTGGTCTCGTTCTTCGGGCGCTGGAACTGGTGGCTGCCGAACGGCGTCGCGCGCGTGCTACGCGTGCGGCCTTCGCAACCGGTTCCCGAGGCGGGCGGCGCGTGAGGCCGGCCTGGGAGGATCGAGCGCGGCGACGAGGACGGCGACGTCGTCGCGCAGCGGTCCCGTCGCCTCGCGTTCGGCGATGCGCACGACCTCGCGCGCCAGCGCCGCGGCGCCGGTGGCGCCCGAGCCCACCAGCGCCTCGGCCAGCGCCTCGGGCGACAGCGGGCGATCGCGGCGCGTCTCGGTGACGCCGTCGGTGTAGAGGACGACCGCGTCGCCGGGAGCCAGCTCCACCTCGCAGTCGGTGCTGCGCGCGCTGAGCTGGACCCCCAGCAGCATCCCGGGCGCGTGGAGCACCTCCGCGCCGCCGCCGGCGCGCAGCACGATGGCCGGCGGGTGGCCGCCGGATGCCACCACGAGGCGCGCGTCGCCGGTGCCCCGGGGCTCCAGGCGGGCCAGAAGGGTGGTGACGAAGCGCCGATCGGCCTTCTGACGCAGCATCTCCCAGTTCAGCGTGGCCAGCGTGGTCGCCGGCGAGAGCGAGTGACCGGCCACGGCGCGCAGCGTGTAGCGCGCCAGCGCCGTGACCGTCGCGGCCTCGGCGCCTTTGCCCAGCACGTCGCCGATCACGAGCGCCCACGCGCCGTCGTCGAGCCCGAAGGCGTCGTAGAAGTCGCCGCCGACCTCGATCCCCTCGCCGGCGGCCAGGTACTCGGCCGCGATCTCGACGCCCGGGATGCTGGGCAGCGCGTCCGGCAGCAGGCTGGCCTGCAGCGTCCGGGCCACGTGCGCGCGCTCGCGGTACTGGAGCGCTGCGTCGAAGGCAAGGGCGATGCGCTGGGCCAGCGCCTCGATGAGGCTCCACTCGTCGCGTTCGGGGCGGTGACCCGCCTCGCGCCACCCCAGTGAGAGGACGCCCACGGCGCGACCGCGGGCCATGAGCGGGACGAACGTCGCGCTGGGGCCGAGGATCGCGTCGTCGGGGCTGCCGACGTCGTCGGTGAACGTCACCTCCTCGGTCTCGAGCGCCTGTGCCACGCGCGCGTCGCCCGCCATGGCCAGCAGCCGGCGCCGGCCGTCGCGATCGCGCGCGGCGGCGCCCGCGCGCCGCAGTCCGCCGCCGAGGTCGACGACGTCCAGGGCGCACGCGTCGGCCACCCGCGCGACCAGCAGCTCGGCGAGCTGCTGAAGGGCCTCGTCGCTGGAAAGCGAGCGCTCGAGCAGCGCGCCGGCGTCCGCGAGGAGCCGGAAGCGCATGCGATTGCTGATGTCGCGGGCGACGACCACCAGCCGGTCGCCCCTGTCGGCGCTCAGGCGCCGCCCGGCCGCCTCGATCGGGACGTGGGTGCCGTCGGGACGCAGGACGTGCGCGCGCAACGGCTCGCCGGGCTCGCGGCCCGCCCGCACGCCGCCGAGCCACGCCGCGACCGCGTCGCGGGCGTCGTCGGGAAGCACGGCCAGCAGCGACGGCAGCGCCAGCAGCTCCTCGGCCGTGCGCCCCGTGAGGACCTCGGCGCCGGCGTTGGCCTCCACGATGCGCTCGCCCTCGAGCACGACGCACGCCTGCCCCAGGTCGCTCTGCGCTCGCATGAGCGCCTGGTGGAGGTCGCGCTGGTCGCCCACGGCGGTCCATGGAGAGTAACCGCTAGACGCGCGTGCTCACCGGACGTTCGAGGCCGAGCCCCTCCGGTGCGTGCAGGGCCCGCATGTGGACCTCCACGCCGCGCACCGGGCGCCCCGCGAGCGAGATGACGATCATGGTCGCGAAGGCGATGGGCACCGAGAAGACGGCGGGCTGGGCCAGGACCGTGTCGTTGGCCTCGCTGCCCGCCACGAGGGCGGCGACGATGGCTCCCGTGGCCGTGAGCGCGCCCGCGACCATGCCGACCGCCGTCGCGCGCGCGGTCAGGCGCGTCCACCAGATGCCGAGCAGGAGCATCGGGCAGAACGTGCTGGCCGCCAGGGCGAAGGCCCAGCTCACGAGGACCGAGATGTCGAGCTCGCGCGTGAGCAGGGCCAGGCCGGCGGGCAGCGCCATCGAGAGCACCGCCGCGATGCGAAACGGCGCCAGGCGCCCGGGCCCGGGGCGTGTGCTGCCGTGGCGGCGCAGGGCGCCCCAGAGGTCGAACGACGTCGTGCCGGCCAGCGAGACCAGCAGCCCCGACGCCGTCGACATGAAGGCCGCGAACGCGCCGGCGGCCACCACCGCGGCCAGCAGCTCGCCGCCGAGGCCCGGCCAGGCCGCCTCGGGGAGGCGCAGCACCACGAGGTCGGTCTGCCCGGTGACGTAGAGGTCGGGGACGAGCACGCGCCCGAGCGCGCCGTAGAGGCCCGGGAAGAGGTAGAAGAGCCCGAGCAGCCCGAGCACGCGGACGGTCGTGCGCCGCGCCGCCGGGCCGTCGGGGTTGGTGTAGAAGCGCACGAGGATGTGCGGCAGCCCCATGGTCCCGAGGAAGGTGGCCAGCAGCAGCGAGTAGACGAACAGCGGCGACGCCCGGCCGCCGTCGGCCACCGGGCGCGCCCAGTCCTCGCCGCGCTGGGCCTCGATGCCCTCGGCCACGGGGACCGCGGCGCCCGCGGGGAGGACGAGCCGTCCGGCCGGCACGCGCACCCGCTCCCCGCCGCGCGCGCGCCGCGGGCGGCCGCCGGCCTCGTAGCGGGCCGCCTCGGGGAAGATGACCGTGCGGGCATGGTCGACGTCGACCACCAGCTCGTGCGGCCCGGCGCGGGGCAGCTCGCGTCCCAGGAGCGCGGCGCGGCCGGGCAGGCCGCCGAGGTGGACGACGAGGACGAAGGCCGGCAGGGCGATCGCGAAGACCTTCACCCAGTACTGGAAGGCCTGGACGTAGGTGATGCCGCGCATGCCGCCCAGCGCGACGTTCAGGGCCACGATCGCCGCCACGACCACGACGCCGACCCAGTAGGGCGCCCCGGTGACCTCCCCCAGCGTCAGTCCCGCGCCCTTGAGCTGGGGCACGAGGTAGAAGCCGCCGATGAGCAGCACGACGCAGGCGGCCAGCACCCGCAGCCGCGGATCGGCCAGGCGCGCCTCCACGAAGTCGGCGATCGTGTACGAGCCGTAGCGGCGCAGCGGCGCGGCCACGAAGAGCAGCAGGGCGAGGTAGCCGCCCGCGAAGCCGATCGGCAGCCACAGGGCCGAGGCCCCGTACTTCATCTCCAGGCCGGCGATGCCCAGGAACGACGCGGCGGACAGGTACTCGCCCGAGATCGCGGCCGCGTTCCACCAGGGCGACACCGCCCGCGAGGCGACGAAGAGGTCGGAGGTGGTGCGCGCCACGCGCACGCCCCACGCGCCGATGCCGACCGCGGCCGCGGTGACCGCGCTCACCGCGATGATCGCGAACGTCACGGCTCGTCGTCGTCGAGCAGCTCGCGGAAGGCCGCGTCGAGCCCGTTGGCGCGCCGCTCGTACAGCCACCCGAGGGCCAGGAGCAGGACGTAGGGCGGAACGACCACCAGGCCCACGGTCGCGGGCACGCCGAGCACCTCGATGTCGCGCAGGCGCTCGACGAGCAGGATCACCAGCGGCAGCGCCCCCAGCAGGCCGGCGAAGACGACCAGGGCCAGCAGCGACACGCCGAGCTGGGCCCGGCGCAGGCGCCGCAGGTAGAGCCCGCCGTGCGCCGTGTCCTGGCGCACCTCCTCGCGGGCGGTCAGCGGTGCAGCCACCGGCGCAGCTCCGCGACTTGGCGGCGGGCGATCGGGACGGTCGAGCCGTCGCCGAAGACGAGCACCGCGGTGCCGTTGAAGAGCGGGCGCACCTCGACGGCGCGCTTGAGGTTGGCGACGTAGCCGCGGTGCACGCGCACGAAGCCGAAGGGCTCCCAGCGGCGCTCGATGTCGGCCAGGCGCGCGCGCAGGAGGAAGCGCCCGTCGTCGGTCACGAGGCGCACGTAGTCGCCGTGCGCCTGCAGGTAGAGGATCGACGAGCGCGGCACCAGGCGCGTGCCGCCGCCGCGCACGTTGTCGACGGGCACGACGTCGGCCTCGTCCTCGGGCGCCGCGGCCGCGCCGGCCTCCGGCGCGGGCTGCGCGGCCGGCTCGGCCACGCGGCGCAGCGCCTCCTCCAGGCGCGCGCGGCCCACGGGCTTCATGAGGTAGTCGGCGGCGCGCAGCGCGAAGGCCTCCACCGCCGCGCTCTCGTACGCGGTCACGAAGACCACCGCCGGCGGGCGGGCGAAGCGGCGCAGCACGCGCGCCAGGCCGACGCCGTCGAGCCCGGGCATGCGGACGTCGAGGAAGATCGCGTCGTAGGCGGTGGTGCCGACCTTCTGCATCGCCTCGTTGCCGCTGGTCGCGGTGTCGACGTCGGCCACGAGCTCGGAGGCGTCGAGCATCCAGGCCAGGTCCTCGAGCGCGTTGCGCTCGTCGTCGACCGCCAGGACGCGCAGGCCGTCGCTCACTCCGCCCGCACCCCGGCGCGGAACTTGGGGACGGTCATGGTCACGGTCGTGCCGTGGCCGGGCTCGCTGCGCAGCCGTAGCCCGTACTCGTCGCCGAACGTGGCCTGGAGGCGCGCATGGACGTTGCGCAGCCCGATCCCGGAGCCGTTCGTGCTGGGGGCCAGCAGCCCGCGTGCGTGATCCGCCTCCATCCCGGCACCGTCGTCGACGACGCGCAGCTCGACGTCGGGCCCGAGGTCGCGCCCGACGATCTCGACCCGCCCGCCCGCCGCGCGCGCCTCGACGCCGTGGCGCACGGCGTTCTCGACCAGCGGCTGGAGCGAGAGCACCGGCACGACCGCGGCCAGCACCTCGGGGGCGACCTCGACCCGCACCGTGAGCCGATCGCCGAAGCGCGCCTGCTCGAGGCGCAGGTACTTCTCGACGTATTGCAGCTCGTCGGCCAGCGTGACGTACGGGCGCTCGCGCCGGAAGGCGTAGCGCGTGAACTCGGCGAACTCGGTGAGCAGCTCGCGCGCCTCCTCCGGGCGGGTGTGGATGTAGCGCGCCACCGCGGCCAGGGCGTTGTAGACGAAGTGCGGCGAGATCTGCGCCCGCAGCGCGCGCAGCTCGGCGCGGGCCAGTCGCTCCTCCTGCTCGTCCACCCACGACAGCTCGACCTGGGCCACGACGAGCGCGGCCGCCTCGCGCATGACGCGCGTGTCCTCGGGGCGCACGCGATTGGGATCGCGGAAGTAGGCCACCAGCGATCCCACGCGCTGTCCGTGGACGCTCAGCGGTGCGACGACCGCCGCGGCGCGCGGCTCGACGTGGACGCGGTCGTCGCGCCCGGCGGTGACGAAGGCCTCCAGGGCGTCGCCGGCCCGCGGGATGCCGTCCCCGTCGCCGTCGATGGCGAGGATGCGCTCGCCGTCGGCGACGGCCAGCGCGCTGGCCTGGGTCAGGCGCCTGAGGTGGGCGACCGAGCGTCCCGCCGACTCGGCGCTGAGTCCCTGGCGCAGGTGCGGCAGCGTGGCCGTGGCCGCGTGCAGCGCGGCGCGCATGGCCTCGTCGCCCGGCGCCAGCACGCGGCGCGGCGCGGTCACCAGCCGCGCGCCGGCAAGCGCGGCGGCGGTCAGCGCGACCCCCAACAGCAGTCCAAGGACGACGTCCACCGGTCCCCTCCTAAAGCGTGTCGGAGAGGCTACCCGGGGACCCGGCCGGCCACCACCAGCGGCGCCGTTCGTCGCACCGGAACTGCCGCTCGCGCGTCGGGGCGCGCCAGAGGCCGACTCGCTCGTCGCCCGCCAGCGGCACGCGGGCAAGCCTGGCGCAGCTGTTCCCCGATTGCAGGAGGAGAGAGCATGCCCCCACAGGTCGATTGGGAGGCGATCGAGCGGTCCGCGGAGTTCCGCGAGCTCGTCGCCCGCCGCCGGCGGTTCGTCCTGCCCGCCACGATCTTCTTCTTGTCCTGGTACCTGGGCTTCATCCTGCTCGCCGGGTACGCGGAGGACTTCATGGGAAGCTCGATCTACGAGGGCTTCACCGTCGGCTATCTCCTGGCCCTCAGCCAGTTCGTGATGGTCTGGGGCCTGGGCTGGGCCTACCTGCGCAAGGCCGATCGCGAGTTCGATCCGCTCGAGCGCGAGGTCATCGCCCTGGCCGAGCGCGGTGAGCTGTCCGACACGATCGACACCGAGCCGCGCTTCGATCGCGCGCCGGCCGCCACGCCGAACCCGGAGATGTCGTCATGAGCGCGTTCCGGCTGGCCGCCGACGTCAACGAGCTGGCGCTGTCGATCTTCGCGGTCGTCGTCGCCATCACGCTCGGCATCACCTACTGGGCCTCCAAGCGCACCCGCGACGCCACCATGTTCTGGGCGGCCGGACGCAGGATCACGGGCGCGCAGAACGGCTTCGCGATCGCCGGCGACTACATGTCGGCCGCCTCGTTCCTGGGCATCGCGGGCCTGATCTTCCTCTACGGCTTCGACGGCTTCTTGTACTCCGTCGGCTTCCTCGTGGCCTTCCTGACCGTGCTCTTCCTGCTCGCCGAGCGCATGCGCAACGCGGGCAAGTTCACGATCGCCGACGTGCTGTCGTTCCGGCTCAACGAGAAGCCGGCGCGGGCGGCCACGGCGCTGGGCACGCTGAGCGTGGTCGCCTTCTACCTCATCGCGCAGATGGTCGGCGCGGGCGTGCTCATCCAGGCGCTCGTGGGCATCGACTTCACGCTCGCGGTGATCCTCACCGGCGCCTTCATGCTCTGCTACGTGGTCTTCGGCGGCATGCTGGCCACGACGTGGGTGCAGGTCATCAAGGCGATCCTGCTCATGTCCGCGACCATCGTGCTGTCGCTCTTCGTCCTGGGCAAGATCGGGTTCAATCCCGTCGAGCTGTTCAACCGGGCGGCCGGCGAGTCGGAGGCGGGCAAGGCCTACCTGGCGCCGGGCCAGCTCTACACCAACCCGATCGACACCGTGTCGCTCGGGCTTGCGCTCGTGCTCGGCACGGCCGGCCTGCCGCACATCCTCATGCGCTTCTTCACGGTCCCTGATGCCAAGGCGGCGCGCTCGAGCGTGATGTGGGCGGTCGTGCTCATCGGCGCCTTCTACGTCATGACGACGTTCCTGGGGTTCGGCGCGCGGGCGCTTCTCGGCGGCGGGGCCGAGGAGGCCGTGGGCAAGGGCGGCAACCTCGCCGCACCGCTGCTCGCCCAGAAGGTGGGCGGCGGCGTCGGCACGGTCGGCGGGGACCTCTTCCTGGCCGTCATCGCGGCGGTCGCGTTCGCGACCATCCTCGCGGTGGTGGCGGGACTGGTCATCTCCGCCTCGGGCGCCGTGGCCCACGACATCTGGTCGAACATCGTGCGCAAGGGGCGCGACTCCGAGCACGAGGAGGTCCACGTGGCGCGGATCGCCGCCTTCGCGATCGGCGCCATCGCCATCGGCATCGCGGTCATCGGCGGCGAGGGGCTGAACGTGTCCTTCATGGTCGGCCTGGCCTTCGCGGTCGCGGCGAGCGCCAACTTCCCGGCGCTGCTGCTGGCCCTGATCTGGCGGCGGTTCAACACGGCGGGCGCCGTCACGGGCGTCGTGTTCGGCGTGGTGAGCTCGATCGTCCTCATCGTCGTCTCGCCCAAGGTGTGGCCGGGAGCCGACAGCGAAGGCTCGCCGATCGGCTGGACGCTGGCCAACCCGGGCATCGTGTCGATCCCGCTGGGCTTCATCGGATGTTGGCTGGGGACCATGCTCACGTCCGAGAGCAAGGCCGAGCGCACGTTCGCCGAGCTCCACGTGCGCTCGGAGACGGGGATCGGGGCCGAGCAGGCGGTGCTCGGCTCGTAGCGCGGGAGGCGCTAGCGGGGGGCGACGAACAGTGACTGCGCGGCCAGCCCGAGCTGGCCGCGCTCGTCGCTGAGGATCGAGCGGGCCAGTCCCGCGCCGTGGCGCTCCAGGCGCGTGCGGGCGTCGAGCAGGACCCACTCGCCGGCGGGCTCGCGGTGCAGGTGCACGGTGAGGTCGGTGTTGACGAAGAGGTAGCGGTCGAACCCCACGACGCGCGACACGCCGTTGCCGAAATCGGCGGCCGCCACCACGCGGGCGAGCGGGCTGGGCGGCTCGTCGTCGACGAGCGGGCGCTGGAGGCGAAACCACGCGAGCGCGGCGCCGACGCCGTAGCCGCTGCCGCCGAGGAAGCGGATGTCCATCGCGGTGCGGTGAAAGCCCTCGGCATGGCCGTCGTCGAAGGGGAAGGGGTCGGCCCGGCCCATCTCGGGGCCGGGCGGCGCCGCTTCGCCCGCCTCCGGCGGCAGCTCCACCCGACCGCACCGCACGCGGGTCGCCCGCGCGAGCAGGACAGGGCGCCCCTCGGCGTGCAGCTCGGCCTCGGCCAGCTGGGCGTTGCGCCCGGGCTTGACGGTGCGCGCGGTCACGGTCAGCGGCGCCATCGGGACGGGAGCCAGGAAGTCGATCGTCAGCCGCGCGACGAGATAGCCGTCCTCCCGCACGGCCTCGGCGACGAGCGCGCCGGGCGCACCGCCGTGCAGCTGCCCGGGATCCCACGGCCCGCGGGCGTGCCCGGTCGGGACGAACGCCTCGCCGTCGCGCCGGAAGACGGGCTCGCTCAGCGCAGCTCCCGGCGCACCATGAGCTTCAGCCCCGACCACGTGTCGTCGACGGCGGCCACCTTGACGTCGACCAGTCCGGTGGGCAGCAGCACGTCGCGCACGACGTCCTCGGTCATGTCGGTCGGCACCTCCGAGGCGCGCTTGGGCCAGCACACCCACACCATCCCGTCCGGTGCGATCGCCTCGCGCAGCCGCGCCGCACGCCGCTCGAGCTCGCGCCGCGCGGTCACGAAGCACAGCACGATGTCCGCCGATCCCCGCAGCGAGCGCTTCACGCTCACGCCCTGGAGCTCCCCCAGGAGCGCGTCGAGCCCTTCGGGCGCGTCGAGGAAGGCGGCCGTCATCCCCGGCTGGAAGCCCAGCTTGCGCGGCAGCGGGGTTCCGCTGTAGCCGGCGGTGCTGTCGGGCGGGGTGGTCATCGCTGCCGGAAGGGTACGGCTCGAGTGGCGGTAGGTTGGCGCGATGTCGAGGCGCCTCCAGCTCGAGACCGCAACCTTGCGCGACCGGTTGGAGCGCGGCGATCCGTACTGGCCGGCGCAGCTGGCGATCGCGGTCGCGATCGCGCTCAACTTCGCGCTGTCCGACCGGATCACGGTCGGCCCGACCTGGCTGCTGCCCAGCGTCGAGGGCGTGCTCCTCCTCGCGCTCGTGGTCATCGCGCCGGCGCGGGCGAACGCCCACACCCGCGGCACCCGGCGAGTCGCGCTGGCGGTCATCGGGTTCGTCAGCCTCGCCAACGTCGTCTCGCTGGGCCTGCTCGTGCACTACCTGGTCAACGGCGGCAACGCCGGCGGTCACAGGCTGATCTTCTCGGGCGCGGCGCTCTGGGTCACGAACGTCCTGCTCTTCGCCGTCTGGTACTGGGAGATGGACCGCGGCGGGCCCGTCGCGCGGTTCCTCGATGCTCACCCGCTGCGTGACTTCCAGTTCCCGCAGATGGAGAACCCCGAGCTCGCGCCGCCCGACTGGCGGCCCGGGTTCCTCGACTACCTCTACACGTCGCTGACCAACGCCACGGCGTTCAGTCCCACCGACACGATGCCGCTGACCCAGAGCGCGAAGATGGTCATGGGCCTCCAGTCGACCTCCGCGCTGCTCACGATCGGGCTCGTGGTCGCCCGTGCCGTGAACATCCTCGGCTGACCCTCGCCGTTCGACGGCAACGGCACGGGGAAGGATGGCGCGCGGTCGGGCGTCATGTCATGCAGATCCGGACCTCTCCCGCTCACGTCCGGCTCCACAGGAGGAATCGCAATGAAGCGACTCATGGCCATCGTCCTCGCCGCCGTCATCGCCGGATCGGTCGTGGCCGGCCTGGCCGTAGCGGCGTCGAAGCCGACCAAGCCCGCCACCGTGCAGACGCGCACCACGAAGCTCGGCAAGATCGTCGTCGACGGGAAGTCCCGCACGCTCTACCTGTTCGAGAAGGACAAGAACGGCAAGAGCAGGTGCTCGGGCGCCTGCGCCGACAACTGGCCGCCGCTGCTGACCAAGGGCAAGCCGAAGGCGAGCGGCAGCGTCAAGGCCTCCAAGCTCGGGACGACCAAGCGGTCGGACGGCACGACGCAGGTCACCTACGGCGGCCACCCGCTCTACAGGTTCGTGGCCGACAAGAACAAGCCCGGCAGCACGAAGGGCCAGGGTCTCGACGCCTTCGGCGCCGAGTGGTACGTCGTCGGCACCAACGGCAAGAAGATCGAGAAGGAAGGCAGCTGAGAGCGGGCTCGGGCGCTCCACCGATCGCAGAGCTCGCTCCGGGCGCCGCCGCGGAGGCCTACAGCCCCGCCTCCGCGGCGACGTCCGCGATGATCTTCGAGAGCTGACCGCCCTGCCAGGCGATCGGTGAGCGGCCGGGCTCCTCCACCACCAGGCGCGCGCCGGGGATGACGCGGGCGTAGTCCTCCCCCACGCTCAGCGGGTGTCCCGGGTCGCTGTCGTCGCGGTCGGCCACCACCACGGTGGGCGCCTCGATGTCGGCGAGGTCGTGCAGGGTGCCGAACGGCCGCGAGCGCGGCACCGCGCGCAGCGCGTCGGCCAGCGCGTCGGGGTGCTCGTGGGCGCTCAGGCGCTGGCGCACGACGGTCATGACCGTCTCGCGCCAGGCCTCGGGCACGCCCGGATCGCCGTAGGCCTCGACGAAGCCCTCGACCCCGCCGCTGCGCAGGGCGTCGGACAGCGCGTCCCAGCGCGCCAGGGCCTGCCCGTCGCCGTGCTCGACCGGGTCGTAGGCCGGCGTGATGATCACCATCCCGGCCGTGCGCTCCGGGTGCTCCAGGGCGAAGCGCAGCAGCGTGTGCGCTCCCATCGACGCGCCGGCCAGCACCGCGCGCTGGACGCCGCGCTCGTCCATGACGCGCGCCAGGTCGGCGCTCAGGTCGCCGTACTCGTAGGCGTCCGGCGCCGGGGCGGGATCGCTGCGCCCATGGCCCCGGGCGTCGTAGGCGATGACCCGGTGACCGGAGCGCTCGAGCGCCTTGGAGCCCATCACGACGTAGCGATGCGTGGCCGTCAGGCCGTGCAGCAGCACGACCGGAACGCCCTCGCCGGCTTCCTCCACGTAGAGGTCCATCGCGAGAGTCCTATCATCGAAGCCATGGCCGTCATCGATGTCACCGAGCAGGACTTCGAGCGCGAGGTCATCGAGCGCTCGCGCACGACGCCGGTCGTGGTCGACTTCTGGGCCGAGTGGTGCGCCCCGTGCCGCGCCCTAGGGCCCATCCTGGAGCAGGCCGCGGCCGAGCGCGAGGGCAAGGTGGTCCTGGCCAAGCTCGATACCGACGCCAATCCGGGCATCGCCCAGGCCTTCGGGATCCAGGGCATCCCGGCCGTCAAGGCCTTCAAGGACGGCCAGGTGGTCGACGAGTTCGTCGGCCTGCAGCCGCCCGCCAACGTGCAGCGCTTCTTCGACGCGCTGGTGCCCAGCGAGGCCGACGCGCTCGTGTCCGAAGGCGACGAGGAGTCGCTGCGCCGCGCGCTCGAGCTCGACCCCGGTCGCGCCGACGCCGCCGTCGCCCTGGCCGGGCTGCTGCACCGGCGCGGCGAGAAGGACGAGGCGCTGTCGGTGCTCGACAACGTCGTCGGGTCCTTCGCGGCCGACGGCCTGGCCTCGCGGATCCGTCTGGAGGACGCCGAGGGCATCGACGTCGAAGAGGCGCTGCGCGCCCTCGACGAGGGGGACACCGAGCGCGCCGTCGACCTGCTGATCGCCGGGCTGCCGTCGGCCGACGGCTACAAGGACGACGTGCGCCGTCTGGTCGTCGGCATCCTCGACGACCTCGGCGTCGAGCACCCGCTGGCGCGCGACGCCCGGCGCCGGCTGGCGGCCGCGCTGTACTAACCGGCCGCCGGACGCCCAGCCCTTGCCAGCCCAGGCCGGGCGCGGCCGTGTAGTACTTCCCGCATGCATCGCGACCGCTTCCCGGGCCTGGCCGACGGCTGGGCCCGACTCGACGGGCCGGCGGGCACCCAGATGGTCGACGACGCCATTGAGGCCATGACGGCCTGGATGCGCTCGGGCGACACCGCCAACCACGGCGGCGCCTTCCAGGCCGCCGAGCGTACGGACGCGCTCGTGACGAGGGCGCGTGCCTCGGCCGCCGCCCTGCTCGGGGCGCCCAGCGCCGAGGGCATCGTCTTCGGGCCGTCGATGACCGCGCTGACCATGCGCTTCGCGGCGGCGGTCGGCCGGGCGCTCGCTCCGGGCGACGAGATCGTCTGCACGCGCCTGGATCACGACGCCAACGTCGCGCCGTGGCTCATCGCGGCCGCGCGCGCCGGCGCGGAGGTGCGCTTCGCTGAGCCGGAGCCCGAGACGCTCGAGCTGCCGGCGAGCGCCGTCGAGGCCGTGCTCTCAGAGCGAACGCGCTGGGTGGCGGTCACGGCCGCTTCCAACGCCGTGGGAACGATCCCGGACCTGCCGGGCATCGTGGCCGCGGCGCACGACGCGGGCGCGCGCGTGTGGGTCGACGCCGTGCACGCGGCGCCACACCGGCCGCTCGACGTCGCCGGCCTGGGCGCCGACGCCGTCGTCTGCTCGGCCTACAAGTGGTTCGGTCCGCACATCGGCGTCCTGTGGGCGCGTCCCGAGCTCTTGTCCGCGCTGGCGCCCGACAAGCTGCGCCCGTCGCCCGACACGGTGCCCGAGCGCTGGGAGCTCGGGACGCTTCCGTTCGAGTCGCTGTCCGGCGTGCGCGCGGCCGCCGACTTCGTCGCCGGCCTCGACCGCGAGGCCGTGCGCGCGCACGAGGACCGGCTGCTGGCGCAGATGGCCGAGGGGCTGGGCGCCATCGACGGCGTGACTCTCCACGGCGCGGCGCGCGACCGCACGTCCACGGTCATGTTCAGCGTCGCCGGTCGCAGCGCCTACGAGGTCGCGGCCGCGCTGGCGCGGGCCGAGATCGCCGTCTGGCACGGCAACTACTACGCGCTGGAGCTCTCGACCTGGCTCGGCCTCGAGCCCGACGGCGCGATCCGCGCGGGGTGCGTGGCCTACAACGAGGCCGAGGACGTCGACCGCCTCCTCGAGGCCGTCGGCTCGCTGTAGTCAGACCTCGAGCGCCAGCTGGTCCACCCGCGCGACCGGGGGCGGCGTCACCTCGTCCTCGAACGAGGCGACGCGCACCCCGATGAGCCGAACGGGGCGCGCGGGCGCGTAGGCGCGCAGGAGCTCCAGGGCGACGGCGGTGACCTGCTCGGTGTCGTTGGTGAAGGCCTCGAGGGTGCGGGCGCGGGTGGCGTTGGTCCAGTCGTCGAGCCGGACCTTGATGCCGATGGTGCGCCCGCGGATCTCCTTGCCCTGAAGCCCCGCGCACACCTCGGCCGCGAGCCGGCGCACCGTGTCCTCGAGCGCGGCGAGGTCATCGACGTCGGCGTCGAAGGTGATCTCGCTGGAGCGGCTCTTGGCCGCCACCGACGACTCCACCGGCGACGCGTCGTGGAAGAAGGCGCGCGCCTTCAGCCAGCGGCCCATGCGCGCGCCGAAGCGCACCACGAGCTCGGCCTCGTCGGCGCCCTGGAGGTCCGCGACCGTGCGCATGCCCATCTCGGCCAGCCGCTCCTGGGTGCGCGGCCCGACGCCCTGCAGCAGGCGGGTGGGCTGACCGGCGAAGCGCTCGCACGCCTGCTCGCGCGAGAGCACGACGAACCCCGCCGGCTTCTCGGCGTCGCTGGCGGTCTTGGCCACCAGGCGCGAGGGCCCGACGCCGACCGAGATCGTGATCCCGGTGCTCTCGCGCACGGCCGTCACCAGCTCGCGCAGGGCGCGCAGCGGCTTCTCGACGCCCGTCACATCGGCGTAGGCCTCGTCGAGCGACACGTGCTGCATGGGACAGCGCAGGCGCTCCTGCACGAGCGCCCACACCTCGCGCGACTTGGCGCGGTAGGCCGTGAAGTCGGGCGCGATGAAGATCGCCTGCGGGCACAGCCGGCGCGCGTGGGCGGCCGCCATCGCCGAATGCACGCCGAAGCGCCGCGCCTCGTAGCTGGCGGTGGTCACCACCGCGCGCGGCCCGCTGCCCGCAACGACGAGCGGCTGGCCGCGCAACTCGGGCCGGCGCAGCAGCTCGACGCTCGCGTAGAACGAGTCGCAATCGAGATGCGCGATGACGCGGCGCGGATGCTCGGAGGGCGCGTGCAACCCCCCGAGCGTACGACGCCGCGATGACGGCGAGCCCTAGCTGGTGACGAGCACCGACCCGACCCCGTCGAACCTCAGGCGATGGCTGGTGGCCGCGGTCAGGTCGAACTCGCGGCCGCCGGCGTACGGGCCACGATCGACCACGCGCACGCGGATGACGCGCTTGCCGTGGCGCAGCGTGACGCGCGTGCCGCACGGCAGCGTCTTGTGGGCGACGCCGAGCGTGCCCGGCGTCAGGCGCCCGCCGCAGGAGAGCTTGTTGCCGTAGAGCCCGGGGCCGTACCACGAGACCGCCGCGCGGCGGTAGACGTTGAGCCGGCCGACCGCCTGGCGCGTGCCGTCGACGAGGACCCGCAGCCGGGCGCTGCCCGGCCGCTGCGGGCGAAAGCGGAAGGCGAAGCGCCCGTCCGCGCGCGTCGTCGCGCGATCGATCGTGGCCCAGCCGTGGCCCCCCGCTCGCTGCAGGAGCACGGTACGACCGGCGAGCGCGGGCAGCGCGCGCCCGCGGACGGTCGCGCGCCGGCCGGCCAGCACGTTGAGCTGGCTGTGCCCCGGCGCGACGGCGGCCACGGTGGCCTTGGTGTCGTCGGATTGCGCCGTGCTCGGGAGCACGGCAAGCGTCGCGGTGAAGCAGAGCACGCCCAGGGCCTTGCCGGCGCCCGGTGCGCGCGTGATCGTCTTCGGCCTCATGTGAGGTCGATTCCTCCTTGGTCCGGCGGGTTCACGCCTTTCAGCTGCCTACGGGGTTAGCTGTCGGGCTCGCGGGCAGCCGGCCCTCGCACTGGCGAGGCTCGACCGTCGCTACCGCGCCATCAGGCGCCGATTCGCCCCAGCCGGCCCGTCCCCAAGAAGGGCCGGCAATGGGTCCCCCGCTCGCCCCCACCTTGACGGGAGGCGACTCGGCAGATCGAACAGAAGTTCGACCCTAGCAGCCCATCATACGTCCGAAGTGTGACCGCCGTCACAGAAGTCAGACGGATCGTTGGCCCCGCCGGGATGGGTAAGGGGAGCGCGTGGACGATCGCGACGCAGCCGACGGCGAGGAGTCGTTCACGCTGTACGCAGGACCGCTGTCGCGTGGCTCGCTCCGTGCGGAGGTCCTGCAGTTCTGCGAGCGCAACGGCCTGTCATGCGACGTCGCCGCGCGCCGCGACAGGCTGCTCTGGACACGGATGACGTTCAACGTGCGCGGGCCATCCGAGCGCATCACGGCGCTCGCCGCGTACCTCCGGTGGGATGCGAGCAGCTATCGCACGAGTACGACGGGCGACGTCGGGCCGATCTGAACCGCGGCGCTCAGACAGGCGCGTTGGGGGTGCCGACCTGCGAGGTGCCGGCGATGACCATCGCGAGGAGCGTGGCGGGCATGCTCGCGTAGGGGACGTCGGGGCGGGCGCGGCCGTTCTCCTGGGCGACTGCCAGGAGGGCGTCGACGTAGCTCAGCAGCGTGTGGACCTCGCCCTCGCGGCAGGTCCGGCAGGCCAGTCGCGCCAGGGCGATGGGCTCGGACGGGTCGTGGGTGCGGAAGGCGACCTGGAGCGCGACGGCGCAGTAGGAGACGACGCGCTCGGCCTCGATGATCCGTGGGCCGACCGCGTCGATGCCCGGCGCCGGACCGAGGTCCATCGGATCCTCGCCCGCGACGATCCGCGCCAGCTGGCCGCCGGCGATGCCCTGGAGCGCGGCGCGGCCGAGTCCCACGGCGCGCGCCACGCGCAGGAAGCAGAACGCCGCGAACAACCCCGGGCCGTAGGGCATGTCGCTGGCGTAGAGGATCCGTCCGGGCGGGATCGTCGCGTAGAGCTGGAGCTGGTCGGCGACGTTCCACCACGCGGTGTCGAAGAAGAGGTTGTCGAGCCGCGCGGCCTCGTCGGCGATCCACCCCAGGTCGCTGATGCCCGCGTGAGCGAGGATCAGCCGCGCGCCGGGGTAGCGGCGCGCGAGGTCGACCACCGCCTCGCCCAGATGCGGGATGCCGCGCCCCGCGTGGAAGAGCACCGGCGCGCGGCGCTCGTGCGCCAGGGCCACGACCTGCTCGACGACGGGATGCGGCAGCCCGAAGGCGTCGGAGCGCGGGTGGAGCTTGAAGCCGGCGGCGCCGGCCTCGAGGCCGCGCCGTGCCTCCTCGAGCGCGCCGTCGGCGTTGGGCGCGATGCGCGCCAGCGGCACGAGGCGCCCGCCCGAGGCCGCGGCGGCCTGCAGGACCGCGTCGTTGGCCGCCCGGTAGCCGTCGGGCTCGTGCATGGCGAAGAGCATCGCCCGCTGGTGCCCCGCCGCGTCCAGGGCGCGGAGGATCTCGTCGGGCGTGGCGCTGCGCCCGTCGGGGTCGTTCTGTCCGATGTGGGTGTGCGCGTCGAACCACGCGGCCTCGCCCAGGGCGGCCCGCCCGTCCATGTAGACGGGGCGCAGGCGGGGGTCGAACTCGCTGCCGTTGACGGGCAAGATCGAGCAGGCTAGCGGTCGCCCACCTCGCGCTTGCCGAGCGACGGGCGACGTGTGACCATCGAGCGGTGGCCAAGCCCGACCGCTTGAGCGCGCTGGACGCCGGCTTCCTGCACCTCGAGCGCAGCGGCGCGCACATGCACGTGGCGGCGATCTTCGTCTTCGACGGCGACCCGCCGCCCTACGACGAGGTGGTGGAGGCGATCGAGGCGCGCATGCACCTCGTGCCGCGCTACCGCCAGAAGCTCGCCCACGTCCCGCTCGGCCAGGGACGCCCGGTGTGGGTCGACGACCCGCATTTCAACCCCCGCTACCACCTGCGCCACAGCGCCCTGCCGGCGCCCGGCTCGGACGAGCAGCTGAAGAACCTCGCCGGGCGCCTCTTCGCCCGACCGCTCGACCGCACCAAGCCGCTGTGGGAGCTCAACCTCGTCGAGGGACTGGACGGCGGGCGCTTCGCGATCATCAGCAAGACCCACCACGCGCTGGTCGACGGGATCAGCGGCGTGGACATCACCTCGGTCCTCTTCGACACCTCGGCCGAGCCCGCGCCGGTATCGCCCGAGCCGCGACCCTGGCTGCCCAGGCCCGAGCCCACGGAGGCCGAGCTCCTGGCCCAGGCGCTGGTCGAGCGCGCCACCGTGCCCGCCGAGGGGGCGCGCGTGGTCCGCGCGTTCACCCGTGCGCCGCGCCAGGCCCTCGCCCACGCGGGCGAGTGGCTGGTGGGCGTGGGAGCGATGGCGTGGGCGGGCCTCAGCCCCGCGCCGCCGACGCCGTTCAACGTCGCCATCGGCCCGCATCGTCGCTACACGTGGGTCGATGCCGATCTCGCCGGCTTCAAGGCGATCAAGGACGCCCTGGGCGGCACGCTGAACGACGTCGTGCTGGCCTCGGTCGCCCTCGCGCTGGGGCGCTTCCTGCGCCGGCGTGGCGAGGACACCGACGAGCTGGTGCTGCGGGCCATGGTCCCGGTCTCGGTGCGCGCCGAGACCGAGCGCGACGCGGTCGGCAACCGCATCGCCGCGGTGTGGGCTCCGCTGCCCGTCGGTATCGAGGAGCCGGCCGCCGTCCTGGCCGAGATCAGCGAGGCCATGCGCTCGCTCAAGGAGTCCGGCCAGGCGGTGGGCGCGCGGTCGCTCACGTCGCTCGCCGACTTCGCGTCGCCGACCATCATGTCCCAGGCCGCGCGGCTTCAGTCGCGGCAGCGCTTCTTCAACCTGGTCGTGACCAACGTTCCCGGGCCCCAGATCACGCTCTACCTGCTCGGGCACCGGCTGCGCGCGTTCTACCCGGTCGTCCCGCTCGCCCGCCAGCAGGCCCTCGGAGTCGCTGTCATGAGCTATGACGGCCGTCTCGGCTTCGGCCTGCTGGCCGATTACGACGCCGTGCCCGACCTCGAGGCGCTCGCGGGCGACCTCGAGACGGCGATCGCCGACCTGTCGCGCGCGGCCGGCGCGAGCGACCGGCCGCCACGGGCGCGCACGCGCAAGCCGGAGCCCGCGCGGCAGTAACGCAGTCGTCATCATGGGCGGCCGTCATGCGGCTCGCCCTGGCCCAGCTCAACCCCACGGTCGGAGACATTCCCGGCAACGAGGCGAAGGTCCGCGCCGCGCTGGCCCGCGCGCGCGAGGCGGGGGCGCAGCTGGCGCTCTTCCCCGAGCTCGTGGTGACCGGCTATCCGCCCGAGGACCTGCTGCTCAAGGAGCACTTCCTGGCCGACGCCCGCGCCGCGCTCGACCGCATCGCGGCCGACGCGCAGGGCATCGTGGCCGTCGTCGGCTTCCCCGAGCGCGCCGACGACGCCTACAACGCGGCCGCGGTGTGCGCCGACGGCGCCGTGCAGGCCATCTACCGCAAGGTCAACCTGCCCAACTACGGCGTCTTCGACGAGCTGCGCTACTTCCAGCGCGGGCCGGGCGGCGCGATCGTCGAGGTCGACGGCGAGAAGGTCGGCCTCACCGTCTGTGAGGACATCTGGGTGCCGGGGGCGCCGCTCACCGACGAGGCCCTCGCGGGCGCCCGCCTCGTGCTCAACATCTCCGCCTCGCCCTACCAGGCCGGCAAGGGGCGCCGACGCGAGCAGATGATCGCCCAGCGCGCGCGCGACAGCCTCGCCGTGGTCGCCTTCTGCGCCCTGGTCGGCGGCCAGGACGAGCTGGTGTTCGACGGCCATTCCTTCGTCGTCGACCACGAGGGCGAGGTGATCGCGCGCGCCCCGCAGTTCGCCGAGGACCTCCTGCTCTGCGACGTCGACGTCGCCGCGGCGGGGGCGGCGCGCCTACGCGACACGCGCCAGCGCCCGGCCGCGCGCGAGCACGTCTCCGACGTGGCGATGCTCGGGTCGTTCACGACCGCCGGCGCGTCCGATGCCGCCGCGCCCGGCGGGGACGTGGCCGACCTCCTTGACGCCGACGCCGAGATCTACGCCGCGCTCGTGCTCGGGACGCGCGACTACGTGGCCAAGAGCGGCTTCGAGCACGTCGTCCTCGGGCTCTCGGGCGGGATCGACTCCACCCTGGTGGCGCTCATCGCGGTGGACGCGCTCGGGCCCGAGCGCGTGACGTGCGTGACGATGCCGTCGGCCTACTCGTCGCAGGGCACCCGCGACGACGCCAAGGTCCTGGCCGAGAACCTCGGCGTCGAGCTGCACGAGCTGCCGATCGGCGACGTCATGCGCGCCTACGAGGAGCTGCTGGAGGAGGTCTTCGCCGGCCGCGAGCCCGACATCACCGAGGAGAACCTCCAGGCGCGCATCCGCGGCAACCTGCTGATGGCGCTCTCCAACAAGTTTGGCTGGCTCGTGCTCACCACGGGCAACAAATCGGAGATGTCGGTCGGCTACTCCACGCTCTACGGCGACAGCGCCGGCGGCTTCGCGGTCATCAAGGACTGCCCCAAGACACTCGTCTACCGGCTCGTGCGCGAGCGCGCCCAGCGCGACGAGCGCTCGCCGGTTCCCGAGTCGATCGTCACCCGTGCCCCGTCGGCCGAGCTGCGACCGGACCAGCGCGACGAGGACTCGCTCCCGCCCTACGACGTGCTCGACGCGATCCTCGAGGGCTACGTCGAGGAGGACCTCGGCCGCGAGCAGCTCATCGCCCGTGGCCTGCCGGCCGAGGCCGTCGATCGCGTCATACGCCTCGTCGACTCCTCCGAGTACAAGCGCCGTCAGCAACCGCCCGGCATCAAGATCACCTCCAAGGCCTTCGGGCGCGACAGGCGCATGCCGATCGTCAATCGCTACGGCGGATGATCGCCCTCGTCACCGGCGCCGGGAACCCGCGCGGGATCGGCGCCGCATGCGTACGGGCCCTGGCCGAGCGCGGCGCCACGGTCGCCTACACGATCCTGCGCGGCGAGACGGCGCCGCCCGAGCTGCCGGGCACGCCCTTCGAGACCGACCTGTCCGAGCCCGACGCGCCCGAGCGCCTGCTCGACGCGGTCACCGAGCGCCTCGGCCATCCGACCGTCCTGGTCAACAACGCCGCCCATTCCACCCGCGACGGCTACGCGGCCCTCGACGCCGCCACCATCGATGCCCACTACGCGGTCAACGTCCGCGCTCCGATGCTCCTCGGCGCGCACCTGGCGCGCGCCGGGCGGCCGGGTCGGATCGTGAACCTGGTGTCGGGCCAGTTCCTCGGTCCGATGCCGGGAGAGCTTGCGTATACGGCGAGCAAGGGCGCGCTCGAGGCCTTCACCCGCCAGCTCGCCGCCGAGGTCGCCCACCTGGGCGTCACGGTGAACGCCGTCGGCCCGGGCCCCAACGACACGGGCTGGATCGACGACGACCTGCGCGCCGAGCTCCTGCCGCGCTTCCCGATGGGCCGGCTCGGGCGCCCCGAGGACGTGGCCGGCGTCGTGGCCTGGCTGTGCTCGGACGAGGCCGCCTGGGTCACCGGTCAGGTCATCCACGCCGAGGGCGGGTTCCTGCGCGGCTAGGCGGTACGGCTAGCGTCCGAGCGCTGCCGTCTACCCTCCTGGGCCTCGATGAGTCGCGTCGACGCGCTGCCCGCCGACCAGAGGTCGGTCCTCGATCTCCTGCTGCGCCAGGGGAAGGGCTATGACGACCTCTCGAGCCGGCTGCACATCGACACCGGCGAGGCACGCTCGCGCGCCTACGACGCGCTCGACGCCCTCGGACCGGGCGCGGGCGGGCTTCCCGCCGCGCGCCGGCAGCAGATCGCCGACTGGCTGCTCGGACAGCAGGCTCCGGAGGAGGCGAGCGCCACCCGCGCCTTCGTCGACGGCTCGTCGGCCGGCCGCGCTTGGGCCGAGGCCGTGGCGCGCCAGCTCGAGCCGTTGGCCGGGGGCCGGTTGCCGGACGTGCCGCCCGGCGAAGCGGCCGCGCCCGACCGCCCAGCGCCGCCCGAGGAGGCGGCCGCGGCCGAGCGCCAAGCGCCCCTGCCGGACGGCGCAGCAGCCCCCGGCGAAGCGGCCCGACCCGACGGCGAGCCGCTGCCCGACGGCATGGCGGCGCCCGCCCCGCGCGTCTCGCGCCGCGGCGGCGCGGTGCTCATCGGCGCCGTCGCCGCGGCGATCCTCGCCGGCGTGCTCGCGCTGGTCCTCCGCGGCGGCGGCGACGACCAGCCTGCCCGCACGGCGGTCCAGACCACCTCGACCACCTCGACCAAGCCCCAGGTGAAGGCACAGGTCAACCTCGTCCCGCCGAAGGGCGGCCCCGCTGCGCGGGCCATCGCCATCGTGCAGGTGGTCGACGTCAGCGGCCAGCAGGCGGTCAACGCGGTCGCCCAGGGGCTCGACACCACGGGGAAGGGCATCTACGCGATCTGGGCCTACACGAGCCCGTCGGAGGCGCGGGTGATCGGCGCGTTCGACAAGGCCGACGACAAGGGCCACCTCGTCTACCAGGGTGCCCTGCCCCAGGACATCACCGACATCACGCGCTACCGCGAGATCCTCGTGACGCGCGAGGCGGGCGCGAGCCCCGAGCGGCCGGGCACGATCTACCTGCGCGGGCCGATGCAGCGACCGACGGGCGGTTAGTCCGGCGGGGGGAGCAGCTTCCCGGGGTTCATGATCCCCGCCGGGTCGAGCTCGCGCTTGAGCGCCCGCAGGGCGGCCAGGCCGGTGTCGCCGACCTCCGCGCCCAGGTACGGCGCGTGGTCGCGTCCGACCGCGTGGTGATGCGTGATCGTCCCGCCGGCGGCCACGATCGCGTCGCTGGCGGCCCGCTTGGCCGCCGCCCAGCGCGCGAGCTCCTCGCCGGGCTCCACGCGCGTCATGAACGAGAAGTAGAGCGACGCGCCGGTCGGATAGAGGTGGGAGATGTGGCAGGCCACGATCCGCGCGTGCTCCCTGAGGGCGTCGCCGACCGCGCGGTAGAGCGCGAAGAGCTGGGCCCACGTCGTCGCCGTCTCGAGCGTGTCTGCGAGCACGCCGCGATCCATGAGGTCGTCGCGCAGGTACGGCGCGCTGAAGCGCGTCCGCACCCACGCGCGACCGGCCTGCTGGCCGATGGCCACGCCACCCTGCGCGCGCAGGACCTCGACCGCCGCTTCGCGCCGCGTCCGCACGGCGTCCTCGCCGCCGCTCCACCCGACGATGGCGACCGCCCCGTTGGCCACGCCGCGCGCCCGCAGGTAGGCGCGCAGGGCCGTCGCGCGCGCGGCACCGAGGCCGGCGAGACCGATCCCCATCCGCGTCTCCTCCTCGTCGGAGAGGCGCGCGACGTCGGGCGCGACGCCGTCCTGCTCCAGGCGCCGCAGCGCCTCCGCGCCCGCGCCGAAGCTCGGAAAGGCGAAGCCCTCGTGACGGCTGAGCTCCGGCGCCGGGCGCACGCACACGGCGACGCGGGTGATGGGCCCGAGCACGCCCTCGGAGCCGATGACCATGCGCCGCAGCTCAGGCCCGGCAGCGCTCGCCGGCTGCGCGCGCAGCTCGAGATCGCCGGCCGGGGCCGCCAGGCGTGCCCCGACGACCAGGTCGTCGATGCGCCCGTAGCCCGTCGAGGCCTGGCCGGCCGAGCGCGTGGCCACGCAGCCGCCGATCGAGACGTACTCGTAGCTCTGCGGGTAGTGGCCCAGCGTGAAGCCCCGCTCGGCCAGGCGCGCGTCGAGCTCGATCGCCCGCATGCCGCCACCCACGACCGCCACCTGCGAGCGCTCGTCGAGCCTCTCGAGCGCGTCGAGGCCGCCGAGATCGAGCGAGATCGCCGCGTCGAGGTCGCCGCGCACCGCCTCGAGGCCGCCGACCACGCTCGTCCCGCCGCCGAACGGCACGACCGCGACGCCGGCAGAGGCGCACGCCTCGAGCACCGCGCGGACCTCGTCGTGGTCGCGCGGCGCCAGCACGGCGTCGGGCGCTCCGGCGCAGTCGCCCCTCCTCTGGCGCACCAGGGCGGGGTAGGACTTGCCGCGGGCATGCAGCACGCGCGCGGCACGATCGTCGCGCAGGATGTCGGGGAAGCGCTCGCGGACCGCCTGCGGCAGCCGCGGAGGGTCGATCCGGACGTCCTCGAGCGCCACGGGGCCGCGCGGCGCGTCGAGCTCGCCGAGCTCGCCCGCGAACCAGGCCAGCACCGCGTCGGGGGCCCCGGCGGCGCGGGCCTCCTCGCCCCATCCCCACCAGCGCATCTCACGCCCCATGCAGGCTCTCCAGCGCGGTGAGCGCGTCGTCGAGAAGGCGGCGGGTCGCGCGGCGCACCACGAAGCCTCCGAAGCGCGCCGTGCCGCGCAGGTCCTGGCGCACGACGATCGTCACCCGCGTCCCCGCGCCCTCGGCAGCAAGTCGCACGTCGGTGCGCGCCGCCATCATGATCCGCTCGAACGGCGAGCCCGCCAGCTCCTGCTCCCAGGCGCGATGCTCGGGCGCGCGCGAGTCGACGATCCGGAAGTCCGCCCGCACGGATCGCCCGCGCTCGGTGGTCAGCACCTCGGTGAAGTGCTCGCCGGTGACGTTCTCCACGCGCTCCACGTGCGGCCACCAGCGCGGCAGGTGGTACGGGTCGCTCACGGTCTCCCACACCCGCAAGGGGTCGTCGGCGACCGTGCGGCTGCGGCGCGTCGTCGGCATGGACCGGCCGCTGAGCCTACTCGGCGTCGTATGAGATGAGCGCGTGGACCGGGTAGCCGGCCAGCCGCTCGCGCCCGGCCAGGAAGGCGAGCTCGATGAGGAACGCGCAGCCGACCACCTGGCCGCCGAGCTGCTCCACGAGCTCGGACAGCGCCTTGGCCGTGCCGCCCGTGGCCAGCAGATCGTCGTGGACGAGCACGCGGGCCCCGGCGGCCACGGCGTCGGAGTGGAGCTCCAGGGCGTCGGTGCCGTACTCCAGCAGGTACTCGGCGCGGACCGTCTCGTGCGGCAGCTTGCCGGGCTTGCGGGCCAGGACGAAGCCGGCGTGCAGCTCGCGGGCCAGCGCGGGCCCGAGCAGGAACCCGCGCGCCTCCGCGCCGATGACCACGTCGACGTCGAGATCGCGCGCGTAGTCCGCCAGCCCGCTGACCGCCGCCTCGAGCCCCGCGGGCGACGCCAGGATCGGCGTGATGTCCTTGAAGACGATCCCGGGCTTGGGGAAGTCCGGGATGTTGCGCACGAGCGCGGCGAGGTCGACGGCCACTAGCTGGTTGATTCCATGGCAGCGGGGGTCGTGGAATCACCCATCTAGCTGACGATCTTGCGCAGATCCCGGATGAGCAGCAGGTGCTTGAGGTGGGTCGTCACCGCGGCGAGGTTCTCGAGCGCCTCGATGGCCTCATTGCGGCGCTTGGCGTTGCGCGAGCGCAGCGCCGGAGCCAGGATCTGCTGCAAGAGCGCGGCCTCGCGATCGGCGCTCGTGCGGAACGCGCGCAGGTTGCGCCCGCCGACGCCGTAGCGGGCCAGCTCGGTCACGGCGCGCACGATCTCGCGCTCGGTCTCGTCGAAGTACTTGGTCCCCGCGCGGATCTCCCCCTTGATCACGCCGTACTCCTCGAGCTCGGAGACCAGGCGCGGGTCGGCGCGCGTCTCCTCGATGACGTCGTCCAGCGAGTAGAGCGCCCCGTTGGAGGGAGCGGTCACCGATGGGCGCCGCTTGCTGCGCGCGCCGCCGCCGCCGTCGCCGGTCGGCGCGGCCACGTCGCTCCCCGCGCGCCCCGAGGCCAGTTCCTGGCGGATGACGCGCAGCGGCAGGAACTCGTCGCGCTGCAGGCGCAGGATCGTGCGCAGGCGCTGGACGTCGCCGGCCGAGTAGAGCCGATAGCCGCCGGGCGTGCGCCGCGGAGCCAGCAGCTTCTGATCCTCGAGGTACCGGATCTTCGAGATCGAGATGTCGGGGAACTCCTGCTCGAGCGCCTTGCACACCGCGCCGATGGTCATCGCCTTGCGCGGAGCGCCACCCTCGTGGTCGAGGTCGGCGGGAGCGAGTCCCTGTTCGTCCTGGACGGCCATGGCTTACTGGGAGAGGAAGGTGAGCTTGAACTTGCCGACCTGGAGCTCGTCGCCGTCCTCCAGGCGGTGGGACTCGATGCGATGGCGGTTGACGTAGGTGCCGTTGAGCGAGCCGAGGTCGTCGAGGTAGTGGTCGCCGCCGCGCCTGACCAGCAGCGCGTGGTCGCGCGACACGGTGACGTCGTCGAGGAACACGTCGGAGTCCGGGCGCCGGCCGATCGTCATGCGGTCGTGGTCCAGCGCGAAGGACTCCCCCACGCGGCCGCCGCCGGCGCGGATGACCAGCGCCGCGCCTTCGTGGGCCACGACCTCCTCGACGTCGACCGGGACGAGCTCGCCGGTCTCGTCGATCTTGTAGGTCGCGGTCGAAGGCTCGCCGCCCGCGCGCTCCTCGCGCGCGCCCAGGAACGACCCGCACTTCTGGCAGTAGTTCGCTCCGTCGGCGTTGACGAAGCCGCACTCCGGGCAGTGGAGCGCCATCGCGGCCCGTCGCTACTCGACGTCGGGGCCCTCGGCTCCGACTGCCCGGCCGGCGAGGATGTCGGTGAGCTTCTGGACGTCATCGCCGGTGATGACGTCTTCGCCCGTCTCGTGCTTCTTGCGCAGCCGGTTGACCAGCTCCGCGCGCAGGATGTCGATCTTCCCGTGCAGGATCCGGCGCTTGTAGGAGATGTCGATCTCCTCCTCGGTGAGCTGCTGGATGTACTCCTTCAGCTCCTGATCGGAGAGCGAGCCCAGATCGGGGAACGTGTCCATGGGCGCGAGCATACCAGCGGATTGCCCACGCTCAAGCTGAGGTTGAGGGTCTTGCATCGCGCACGTACAGCGCGGTGGCCCACAAGGTCAGCGCGACGCCGAGATAGAGCAGGACGTCGGCCACCGTCTCCACGCCGCACAGGGCCAGGAAGATCGCGGACATCACGGGCCAGACCGCCCAGCGCCCGACCATGTTGATGCGCAGCTCGCGGCCCCGCCGCAGGGCCTCGCGGCCGGCCACGAGCATGAACAGCTCGCGCGCCACGAGCACGGCCAGGGCCCAGCGCGGCAGCAGGTCGTGATACCAGCAGGCGGCCACGCCGCAGAGGACCAGCAGCCGGTCGACGATCGGGTCCAGCAGCGCGCCGAACCGGCTGTACTGGCCGGTCACGCGCGCGGCGATGCCGTCCGCGTAGTCGGTCCAGGCGGCGACGGCGTAGAGCGCCGCTGCCCACGCCTCGACGCCGGTGTCGCTGGAGAGCTCGATGGCGAGGAAGAAGGGCAGCAGCGCGAGGCGCAGCAGGCCGATCGCGTTGGGCAGCGTCCAGACGTGCAGCGGCTGGCCGCGCAGCGTCTGCGGCGGCGGCGGGCCCGAGCGGTCCAGGCCTGACAGGCGCCGGAAGGTCAGCCGCCGGCGCCGCTCTACGGGAGGCTCGCCCACAGCTCGCGCACCGCGTCGGCGGCGCCCTGCAGCGGCACGCCGTCCTCGTGGTCGGCGCGCCCGCGGCGGGCCTGTGCCTCAGCCCGACCGGACTCGAGCGCCCGCTTGCCGACCGTCAGGCGCAGCGGGACGCCCAGCAGCTCGGCGTCGGCGAACTTCTCCCCCGGGCCCGCGTCGCGGTCGTCCAGGAGCACCTCGAAGCCGGCCTCCGACAGCTCGGCGTAGAGCGCCTCGGCGGCCTCGCGCTCCGGCGTCCCGGGCTTGCCGATGACCACGATCTCGACGTCCCAGGGCGCGATCGCGCGCGGCCACGAGATCCCGCGCTCGTCGGCGTGCTGCTCGATCGCCGCGGCGGTCACGCGGGCCGGGCCGATGCCGTAGGAGCCCATGACGATGAGCTGCTCGGAGCCGTTCTCGTCGAGATAGGTGGCGCCCAGCGGCTCGGAGAAGCGCGTCCCGAGCTTGAAGATGTTGCCGATCTCGATCGCCGGCTCGATGCGGATCGGGTTGCCGTTGACGGTGTCGCCGGCCTCGACGGTGCGCACGTCGCCGCGCTCACCCCCGTCGATGCTGACGACGTGGTGGTAGTCGGGACGATTGGCGCCGGCCACGTAGGGCTGGCCGGCCACGATCGCCTCGTCGTAGAGCGTGGGCACGTCGCTCGTCGGGCCCAGGAAGCCGGGCGGCCCCGGCAGCTCGTCCTCGCGGGCAGGCCGGAAGGGCTCCTTCAGGGCGTTGGCCAGCTTGATCTCGTTGACGCGGTGGTCGCCGCGCACGAAGGCCATGACGAGGCCGCGCGACTCGGTGATCACGGGATAGGCCTTCAGCACGTTGCCGGGATGCACGCCCAGCGAGCCGGCCACCCCGGCGATCGTCGTCTGGCCCGGCGTGTGCAGGTCGCCCTCCAGCTCGATCGAGGGCACCGCCTGCGGGTCGGCGCTGGCCACCTCGGTGTTGGCGGCATAGCCCGGGGCCAGCGCGACGTCGTTCTCGCCCGCTGGGCACGGCGCCATGTACTCGTGGGCCCCGAACCCGCCCATCATCCCCACGTCGGACTCGACGCGGTACCACTCCAGGCCGGTCCGGTCGAAGATGCGGTCGTAGGCCTCGACGAACTTCTCGTAGGAGGCCTGGAGGCCCTCGAGGTCGCGATCGAAGGAGTAGGCGTCCTTCATGACGAACTCCCGCGTGCGCAGCACGCCGGCGCGCGGGCGCGGCTCGTCGCGGCCCTTGGTCTGGAAGTGGTAGAGCAGCAGCGGCAGCTGGCGGTAGGAGCGCACCGCCTGGGCCACGTGGAAGGTCACCGTCTCCTCGTGGCTCAGGGCCAGGACGAGGTCGGCGCCGCGACGGTCGGTCAGCTTGAAGACCTCGTCGAACGGATACCGCCCCGAGCGCTTCCACAGCTCGGCCGGCGTGATGACCGGCATCAGCATCTCCTGGGCCCCGATGCGGTCGATCTCCTCGCGGACGATCCGCACCACGTTCTGGTGGACGCGCCAGCCGGCCGGGAGCCAGCTCCACAGCCCGGCGCCGACCTGGCGCACGAGGCCGGCGCGGACGCCGAGCTTGTGCGAGAGCGCCTCGGCATCGGCCGGGTCCTGGCGCTCGGTGGGCAGGAAGTAGCGATCGAGGCGGGTCATCCGCCGCCGAAGGTTATCGGCGCACTACGTGCTCACACCCGCGCAGCCGGTCGCGGCGGTCGGCCGTGACCCGGTCGTCGCCGGGGCCGCACTCGACGACGTCGCGCGCGCCGTCGCGGGCGCTGACGGCATCGTTGCCGGCGCCCGCGCGCACGAGGTCGCGGCCGGTGCCGGGAGCGAGCTGGTCGTCGCCGTCCCCGCCGATGAGCACGTCGCGCCTGGCCCCGCCGCGCAGGCGGTCGTTGCCGCCGCCGCCGACGAGGCGGTCGCGGCCGTCGCCGCCCCACAGCCCGTCGTTGCCGCCGTCGCCGTCGAGGACGTCGTTGCCGCTCCCGCCCCACAGGCAGTCGTCGCCGTCGCCTCCGCGCAGCAGGTCCGAGCCCTCGAGGCCGAGGAGCGTGTCGCCGAACGACGTGCCGTCGAGGACGTCGTCGTCACGCCCGCCGCGCTGGGCGTTGGCGCATGGCGGCGCCGCGAGCGCCAGCGGCGGTGGCGCCACGCTGGGCTCTGTCACGAGCGTGTCGACGCTCGCGCGATGATCCGAGGGCGTCGGGTCGGTGCTCGTCGTGGTGGCGGTGATCACGTGGTGCAGCGTCGCGCCGACTCTCGTCCCGGCCAGCACGATGGTGACCGTGCGGCTCTCGCCCGCTGGGATGCTGGGCAGCCAGCAGTGCAGCGGGTCGCCGGACGTGCACGAGCCGTCGCCGCCCGTGCGCACCAGTCGCGCATCCTCGGGGATGGGGTCGGTCAGGGTGACCCCCGTGGCCGCGCTCGGACCGCTGTTGGCGACCGTCACCGCGTAGGACGCCTCGGCCTCGACCACGGCGAACGCGGGGCCCGTGGCCGTCAGGGCGATGTCGGCGTTGGCCGCGCGGGCGCCCGCGGGGGCGACGAGCAGGAGGCAGAGCAGCGCAAGGGCGCACCGGACCGGCATGACGGGACCTTCAACGCATCGGCGGACGGATATGTTTCGGTGAGGACCCGGCACCCCCAGAACAGGAGACGGCAATGGCCTACGAGGTTCCGCCCCTGCCTTACGACTACGCAGCGCTCGAGCCGACCATCGATGAGCAGACGATGCGCCTGCATCACGACAAGCACCACCAGGCCTACGTCGACAAGGCCAACGGCGCCCTGGAGGGCACCGAGTGGGCCGACAAGCCGATCGCGGAGGTCATCGCCAACCTCGACTCGCTCCCCGACGACATCCGCGGCGTGGTGCGCAACAACGGCGGCGGGCACCTCAACCACTCCCTGTTCTGGGAGTCGATGAGCCCCGACGGTGGCGGCGAGCCCTCCGGCGACCTGGGTGACGCCATCAGCTCCGCATTCGGCTCCTTCGATGCCTTCAAGGAGCAGTTCGAGGCCGCTGGGGTCGGGCAGTTCGGCTCGGGCTGGGCCTGGCTCGTGCTCGACGGCGGCGCGCTGAAGGTGACGAGCAGCGCCAACCAGGACAACCCCATCACGGGCGGCGCGACGCCGCTGGTCGGCAACGACGTCTGGGAGCACGCCTACTACCTGAAGTACCAGAACAAGCGCCCGGACTACCTCAAGGCGTGGTGGGACGTGGTCAACTGGGACACGGTGGCCGAGCGCTACGCCGCCGCGAGCGGCTGACCGCTGTGGGCGGCTGACCACTTGGGAGGCTGAGCGCTGTGGGCGCGAGGTTGCGGCGCTGGCCGCAACCTCCGCGCGCACATAGCGTTCCCGACCCTCGATGGCCTCTCTCACGCGCCTGCTGGCCGCCACGCTGGCCCTCGCCGCACTCCTGACCGCGACCGCGCAGGCCTCCACGTCCATGGAGACCGGGATCGCCGACGACGCCGCGATCCTCTACGAGGCGAGCGACGCCAGAGCGGCCGCCGCCGTCGCGGCCTGGGCGGCGCTCGGCATCGACGACGTGCGCATCTTCGCGCAGTGGCAGGCGATCGCGCCGAGCAACGCCGCCACGGTGGCGCCCGCCGGCTTCAACGGCGCCGATCCCAACAGCGCGGGCTACAACTGGGCCCAGCTCGATCGGGCCGTGAACCTCACGAGCGCGGCGGGCCTGCGCCCGATGCTCGTCGTCACCGGCCCCGGCCCGCTGTGGGCCTCGCAGGTGCCCGCGCGCCGTTCGGTTCGCTACAAGCCGAGACCCGAGCTGTTCGGCCAGTTCGCACGCGCGGTGGCGCTGCGCTACGCCGGCGCCGTCGACCGCTACATCATCTGGAACGAGCCCAACCTCCCGCTGTGGCTCCAGCCCCAGAACACGTGCCAGGGCTCGCGCTGCCGGCCCTACGCGCCACACCTGTACCGGCGCCTGGTCCGCGCCGCGTACCCCGCGATCAAGGCGATCGATCCCACGGCCTCCGTGCTCTTCGGCGCGCTCGCGCCGAACGGCGAGAACTCGATCAAGCAGAACGCCAAGACGCGGCCGCTGGCCTTCATCCGCTCGATGGGGTGCGTCAACGTCGCCCTGCGGCACGACCGCAGCGGCCCGTGCCAGGGCTTCAGGCCGCTGACGGCCGACGGCTTCGCCTACCACCCCCACGCCACGAAGCTGCGGCCCGACGGCGTCCAGGCGCATCCCGACAACGCGTCGATCGGCGACCTGGCGCGCCTGAAGCGCACGCTCGACGGCACCCAGCGCGCCGGCGGCTTCAAGAAGCCCGGTGGGCGCAAGTTCGGCCTCTACCTGACCGAATGGGGCTATCAGACGCGCCCGCCCGACGGCACGCGCGGCGTCACGCTGGCGCAGCAGTCGCGGTGGCTGCAGCAGGGCGCGTACATCGGCTACCGCGATCCCCGGGTCAAGCTGCTGACGCAGTACGAGTGGCGCGACGAGCCCCTTCGCCGCGTGCCCGGCGGCGACCGGTACGCCGGCTGGCAGTCGGGGCTGCGGTTCCGCGACGATCGTCCCAAGCCGTCGTTGAGCACGTTCGCCAACCCGTTCTTCGTCGACCACCGGCCGCGGAGCCGCGTCGCCCGCCTCTGGGGGCAGGTGCGTCCCGGGGTGACCCACAGCGTCACCGTGCAGCGGCGCGCGCCCGGGCGCAAGCGCTGGACGACGGTGCGGAGGCTGACGACCAACGGAGACGGCTACTGGACGCTGCACCGGACGGTCAGGGTGACGACCGACTTCCGCTTCACCTGGCAGCCGACCGACGCCTACGGGGCGCCAGCGGGGCCGGTCAAGGCGTCCGACGTCCTGCGCGTGACGGTTCGCGCTAGGCGCGGCTGAACCGGCGACCGGCCACCGGCGAGACGTCCTCGTCCAGCCGGGCGGCCTCCTGCTCGAGCGCGGCCAGGCGCTCGGGCGTCATGGCGCTGGCGTCCTCGTTCTCGGCCAGCCACGCCGCCGCCTCGGCCGCCTTCTCGTCGTCGCGCACGACCTGCTTGCCGCGCTCGTAGTAGCGGTCGATCTCGGCGAACAGCTCGTCGACCAGGCGCTCGGTGGGGACCTTCTTCAGCGGCTCGCCCTTGGAGAAGATCATCGCCGAGTCCTTGGCCCCGGTGATGCCGAAGTCGGCGTGGCGGGCCTCGCCGATGCCGTTGACCGCGCAGCCGAGGATCGAAACCTCGATCGGGTCCTCGTAGGCCTCGAGGCGGCGCTCGACCTCGGCCACCACCGAGTCCATGTCGAACTGCAGGCGCCCGCAGGTCGGGCAGGCGATGAGGACAGGGCCGCGCTCGCGGAGCTTGAGCGCCTTGAGGATCTCCCAGGCCACCTTGACCTCCTCCTCGGCGTGGAAGGTCGAGAGGCTGATCCGGATGGTGTCGCCGATGCCGTCGGCCAGCAGGGTGCCGAGGCCCACGGCGCTCTTGAGCGAGCCCGACCACTTGGTCCCCGCCTCGGTGACGCCGAGGTGCAGCGGATGGTCGATCTTCTCGGCCAGCAGGCGGTTGGAGGCGATCGTGTTGGGCACGCTGGTCGACTTCATCGAGACCTTGAAGTCCCAGAAGTCGAGGCGGTGCATGAGCTCGACCCACTCGGTGGCGGCCGTCACCAGCGCCTCCACGGGGTTGGTGAACTCCAGCTCGCGCAGGTGCTTGGGTAGCGATCCGGAGTTGACGCCCACGCGCATCGGCGTGCCATGGCGCTTGGCCACCTCGATCACGTCGGCGGTCTTGTCCGGACCGCCGATGTTGCCCGGGTTGATGCGCACGCACTGCGCGCCGGCCTCGATGGCCTTGATGGCCAGCGTGTGGTTGAAGTGGATGTCGGCGATGACCGGGATCGGCGACTCCACGACGATCGTCCTCAGCGCCTCGACGTCCTGCTCGCGCGGGACGGCGACACGGACGATGTCGGCGCCGGCGTCGGCCACGCGGCGAATCTGGTCCATCGTGGCCTGGAGGTTCGCCGTCTCGGTCTTGGTCATCGTCTGGACCGCGACCGGCGCGCCGCCCCCGATGGGGACCGCGCCCACGTGGATCTGCCGCGCTGACGCCATGGCCTGAGTGTACGAGGCGCGCGCGGGTTCGCGTCCCCGCTCCAGGCGCGCTGAGTAGCCTCCTGGCCGGATGACCGGTGGGCCCGATGTCTACGCCACCGCGCGCGGGCGCCTGCGGGCGCGGCTGGCTTCGCCCCTGGCCGCCCGCGCGCGAGCGCGCCGTCACCAGCGGCTCTTCGCCCTCACCGGGCTGCGGCCGGGGATGCGCGTCGTCGACATCGGCTGCGGCGCGCTGGGGCTGCGGGCGCTGGAGCCCGACCTCGACATCACCGGCGTCGACCTGGCGGCGCGCCCGCAGTACCCGGGGCCCTTCGTGCGCGCCGACGCCGCGCAGCGCCTGCCCTTCGACGACGCCGCCTTCGACCTGGCGTACAGCTCGAGCGTCATCGAGCACGTCGACCCGTCGCGGCGGGCGGCCTTCGCCGGCGAGGTGCGGCGCGTGGCGCGCGGCTGGTTCGTGCAGACGCCCGCGCTGTCCTTCCCCATCGAGCCCCACGCCCTGCTGCCGCTGGCCCACTGGCTGCCGCCCACGTTGCGGCGCCCCTACTGGCGCCTGGGGGCCTCGGGCGCATGGGAGGACATCCGCCTGCTGCGCCGCGCCGAGCTCGTCGAGCTGTTCGGGGAGCCGGTCCTCGCCGAGCGCTTCGCCGGCGTGGTCAAGAGCTGGATCGCGCTGCGGCCGGTGGGGTCGAAGACCGTCGAGTGATCCGATTCGCGTGCCGTTACGCTAGGGACCGCCGACAGGTGTCGCGGGGGGCGCGACCAACTGATCGTGAGAGGTCGAAGATGGCGAAGTCGGGCGACGTCCTGAACATCGACGCCCTGGGCATCGACGTGGAGCTGCGCCAGACGGCGCAGGAGACCGGCGGCGAGCTGCTGGAGTTCGACGTGGTCGGGCGCGCGCGCGGGTTCCTCGTCCAGCCGCACCTACACGCGGCCCAGGTCGAGCGCCACGAGGTCATCGAGGGGCTCCTGCGCCTGGTCATCGACGGGCGCGACCACGTGCTGCACCCGGGCGAGGCGATGGAGGTTCCGCCCGGCGCCTCGCACCGGCAGATACCGAGCGGCAGCGGCCCGGGACGGGTGCGCGTGCAGATCCGCCCGGCCGGCACGACGCAGCAGTTCCTCGAGCGCCTGGCGAAGCTCTCGCGTGACGGCGCCATCAACCGCTTCGGCCTCCCCAAGCCGGTGGCGGCGGCCGAGCTCGTGCGCGACTTCGGCCACGAGGGGCGCGCGACGCATCCGCCGGCGGCGGTCCAGCGCTCGCTGTCGAAGCTCATCCTGGGCATGGCCGCGCTCGGGCGCCCGTACGTCTTCGTCGACGAATGGGACGTCGCCGCGCCCCCCGAGGCGGTCTTCGCCGCGATCGCCGACGCGCGCACGTATCCGGAGTGGTGGCGCCCGGTCTACCTCGACGTCGAGGCCGACGGGCCGGCGGCGCTGGGCAAGGAGTCGCGCCAGCACTTCAAGGGACGGCTTCCCTATCACCTCAACACGCGGTCGGTCATCGTCGCGATCGACGCGCCCCGCACCCTCACCGCCGACGTCGACGGCGACCTGCGCGGCCGCGGCACGTGGACGCTGACGCCGACCGCGTCCGGCACGCACGTGCGCTTCGACTGGCAGGTGCACGCCGATCGGCGGCTGCTGCGGCTCCTCACGCCGCTGCTGCGCCCGCTCTTTCGCTGGAACCACAACTGGGCCATCGCGCGCGCGATGGAGGGCCTCGAGCCCTACGCGCAGCGCACGGCGGCTCAGCGCGGCGAGCGCGTGACCGCTTAGCCCCTACGCCACCGACGGCAGGGCGCGCCAGGCCTCGAAGGCGGGCCGCCGCGCGCCCCCCGACTCGGCGGTCTCGCACAGCCCGCTGTCGTAGCTGGGATCGCTATAGAAGAGGTACTGGGTGAAGAGCGCCACACCGCACGCGTCGGTCCGCCCCGCCAGGCGCTCCCAGGCGGCACGCAGGAGATCGGCCTGCTTGGTGCGCTGGGCGCCCGGGCCGGCGATCCCCAGGCGCCGGGCGATGGTGCGCAGCGTCACGCCGCTCTCGGTGATGAGCATCTGCGGCTCGCCGGCGTCGCCCGCGGGCCATCCCGCCCAGCGCCCGGCGAGGCGCCGGCGCACGTCGGCCGTGCGGTCGGTGCCGTAGGCGACGTCGGCGTAGTTGTGGTGCGTCCAGGCGAAGCTTGGCCCGGCGGCGAAGCCGCGCCTGGCGAGGGCCGCGAGCAGCCGCTCGGTGAAGGCGTCGTAGCCGGTGACGTCCGAGAGGCCGGGCCCGCCGAGGACGACCGGGCTGCCGAGGCCGGCGGCGATGCGCTGGGCGGTGTCGAACATGGCCGCGACGGTCTCCGGCGCCACGCTGCGCGAGGACCACTGCAGGTTGGGCTCGTTGGTCAGCTCGAGGACGTCGATCGCCGCGCCGTAGCGGGTCACCGTCCAGGCGACGAACTGGCCCCACGCCCCGCTCTGCGAGACGTCGGCGGGGGGCATGAAGAGCGGCGCGCGGGCGACGCCGTTGACCCAGGCCGGGAAGCGATACAGGGTCAGGATGGTGCGCAGCCCGTCGGCCCGCGCCTGCGCGATCTGCGCGTCGAGCGCCGCCACGCGGTCGGGTGCGAAGGTCGCCGGCGCGGGCATGAGCGTCGGCCAGTCGGCCCAGAGCCGCACCCAGCGCGTGCCGCTCTGCGCCAGCAGCGCGCGGTTGTCGCCGGCGCGCAGGTCCTGTGGACAGCCCGGAGCGATGCAGCCGGCGGGCCCGAGCGCGACGCAGCGCCGCAGGGTCGCCGCCGTCGCCGAGGGCACGCCGAGCCGGCCGGGAAGGACCGCCGCCCCCGCGAGCCCGGCGGCGGCCGCCGCGCCGGCCTTCGCGAGAAGCTGCCGGCGCGTCAGCATCAGCGCACGTTGAAGCCCTCGCCGCGCAGCCGATCGATGTCGTTCGTCAGCCCCACGATGAAGAGGAAGGCCACGAGCAGGAAGCCCACCACCGACGCGCGCTCCATGAGCTGGTAGGGGATGCGGCGTCCGCGGATCTTCTCGGCCACGGCCCAGAAGATATGCCCGCCATCCAGGGGCAGGAAGGGGAAGAGATTCACCACCGCGAGCGAGAGCGAGATGATGGCGAGGACGCTGAGCGCCTGGATCGTGTCGAACTGGAAGGACTGGCGCGTGGCCTCATAGGAGCCGACCACGCCCGACACGTCCTTGCGCGCCTGCGGGTCGTAGAAGATCCGCACGATCGCGGAGACCGTCAGCTTGGTGATGCGCCAGAGGTTCTCGACCGTGATGGTCGCTGCGCGCCCCGCGCCGACGTGCTCGAGCTTGCCGTAGGTGATGCCGAGCAGCATCCGCTTCGCCTGCGCGTCGTACTGCGGTCGCAGGAGGAGCGTGACGACCCTGCCGTCGCGCTGGACGCGGACGCGGGCCGGAGTGCTTGCGCGGCAGCCCTGCCTGGGTGGCGGCGGGCAGCTGTGGCGGTTGATGACGCTGCGCAGCCGCAGCTGGCGGCGAAGGATCTCGTCCTCGCTCAGGCCCGGCTGGTAGCCCGGGGCGCCGTCGACCGAGAGCACCTTGTCGCCGGGCTCGAGCTTGCCCGCCGCCGGGCTGGCGGGCTGCACGGTGTTGACCACGACATCGTTGGCCGTCACGCCGTGGAAGGCGATGATCCCCCACCCGATGAGGAAGGCGATGAGGACGTTCATCGCCGGACCGGCGGCGATCACGACCACGCGCTTCCACGTCGGCTGGTTGAGGTAGGCCCGCGGCACGACCTCCGGCGGGAGGTCCTCGTGCGGGCTCATCCCGCTGATCTTCACGTAGCCCCCCAGCGGAAGCGCGCCGATGGCGTACTCGGTCTCCCCGCGCCGCACGCGGACCAGCAGCGGCGGGAAGAAGAGCGAGAAGCGCTCGACGCGCATGCCCGTGGCCTTGGCGGCCGCGAAGTGCCCGAGCTCGTGCAGGATGATGAGCGCGGCGAAGCCGGCGAAGGCGAGGAACCAGCTCATCGCGCGCGCTCGCCCGCCGCCGCCGTCGACCCGCGATGCGCCCTCATGCGTGGACCGCGACCAGCTCGGCCGCCACCGCGCGCGCCTCGCGGTCGGCCTCGTAGAGCGACTCGAACGCCCGCACGGGGCCGGGCGGCAGGCGCTCGAGCGCCGCCTCGATGACGGCGGGAATGCCGAGGAACCCGAGGCGGCCCTCGAGGAAGGCGTGGACGGCGATCTCGTTGGCGGCGTTGAGCACGCACGGCGCGGTCGCGCCCGCGGCCGCGGCCTCCCGCGCGAGGCGCAGGCACGGGAAGGCATCGGTGTCGACGGGCTCGAAGGTCAGCGCGCCGACCTGCGCGAGGTCGAGCGCCCGCACCGGCACGTCGACGCGGTCGGGGTAGTGCAGGGCGTAGGAGATCGGCACGCGCATGTCGGGGTGGCCGAGGTGAGCGAGCGCGGCGCCGTCGCAGAGCAGGACGTAGGAGTGCACGATCGACTGCGGGTGCACGACGACGTCGATGCGCTCGTACGGGGTCCCGAACAGGTGATGGGTCTCGATGAGCTCGAGGCCCTTGTTCATCATCGTGGCGCAGTCGATCGTGATCTTGCCGCCCATGGCCCACGTCGGGTGGTCGAGCGCCTCCTCGATCGTCACGCCCTCGAGCTGCTCGCGCGTCCGGCCGCGGAAGGGGCCGCCGCTGGCGGTCAGGACCAGCTTGTCGACGGTCCCGGCGCGCTCGCCCGCGATGAGCTGGTGCAGGGCCGAGTGCTCGGAGTCGACGGGGATGATCTGCGCGCCCGTGGCCTGGGCGAGCTGCGTCACCAGCTCCCCCCCGACGACCAGCGACTCCTTGTTGGCCAGCGCGAGGTCGATGCCCTCGCCGAGCGTCGCCACCGTCGGCCCGAGGCCGGCCGAGCCGACGAGCGCGTTGAGGACGAGGTCGGCGCCCGATTCGATGACGAGGCGCACGAGGCCCTCGGCCCCGGTAAGCACCTCCCCCGCGGTCCACACCTCCGCCGCCCGCGCGCCGGCCTGTGCATCGGCAAGCGCGATCCGGTCCACCCCGTGCGCCTGCGCCTGCCCTACCAGCGACTCCCACGACCGCTCCGCGCTCAGGCCCACGAGCTCGAGATCGCCGGACCGCTCGACGATGTCGAGGGCCTGGGTGCCGATCGAGCCGGTGGAACCGAGGATGAGCAGGCGGCGGCCCATGGGCTTAGGGTGACACAGGCGTGGG
>DASVFT010000175.1:0-32478 GCA_036379935.1 Solirubrobacteraceae bacterium
CCGGCGCGTGCTGGAGATCGCGGGCATCGACGAGCTCTTCCCGCTCTACGTCTCTCGCGACGAGCTGGCACGCGCCCTCAGCCGACGCGAGTGACGGCGAAGCCCGCGCGACAGCACGACGGGCGCGACGAACACCATCATCACGCTCACGATCACCGCGGAGGGAGCCAGAGGGCAGACCCACCCAGGCCGCGAAGTCGTTTCAGTTGATCACAGCGAGGACTCAGCGGCCGACAGCGTGAGCCACCCAGCCGACGGCGCCCAACGCGACGAGCGCCCCGACGGCCTTCACAGCTGTCACGGTGAAGAGGATCACGGGCACGCAGCACCGGAGTCCGACGACTTGTCCTCCTAGCCGGCGGCTGAGCGCGACCTTTTGTCGAGGGCGCCAAGCGTGGATCCTCTTCTCTTTGGAGGCGGAGTGCCCGGATCACGCGAAACGGCAGGCAGCGAGGTTCGACGTGCCCGTCCACACGCGATCGCCATGCTGCGCATCACTCCCTGCCGACATGGGTCTTGCTTTTAACGCTAAGGATCGGAATAGTGCTTCTTTGCCCCCAATGCGCGGGTGCTCGGCCCGCCGCGTCGCTGTGCTTACGACCTGACCAGCCACGAACCTTGCGGCAGCTAATCACCGTAACCGCCGGCGCGGTCAAACGCATTCGCTGCAGGCCCTGGAGCCTTCGAGATCGGAGTTGCTCGATGCCCGCCCCGCTCTTGCACGGCGAGAACGTCCTCAACCACCGCAACATCCATCGCAGCGCGGCCGCCGCACCAATCAGATGGGGTTTTCGGCGCTGGCGCGCGCTGTCCTGGCGCGGGGTTCGTCGTCGGTGGCTTGTTGCGCTGCTGGGCGCGGTGGTGGGGATGCTGGTCGTCGCAGCGGTGGCTTCCGCGGATTCCGACCCCGGCTGGTATCAGGGGCACACCGCGCAGCAGCAGCAGGTGATCGTCAACTGGCTGTACGAGAACAGCCCGCAGCCCGATGACACGGTGCCAGTCGAGGGCGAGCCAGCGATTCTTGCCGACGACCTTCCCCAGCTCGACGACCCGGACTTTGAACTCTCCCGTCTCGTCGCGGACGCGGAAGCGGGATCTGAGCTCGGGCTGTGGGAGCGGGTCACCACCACCCTCGCGCGGACGGTGCCGATCATTGGGCTGGCCGCTGTCGACACCGCTCTGTGGGTGCATGACGGCAGGCTTCTGATCAAGCTCGTGGCACCTCCAAGCCCGACGGCGCGAGCCGGGCAGGATGACGACCCCGGCGTCTACCCAGTACAGCTCTATCCCGTCGACAAGGGCACCCAGTTGTGGGACGAGCCGCGGATCCTTGCCCCCTCCGACGGCTTTGCCGAGACCTCGAATTACGGAGCGACCTCCTCGCTGCTGAACAACCCTGCCTACATCGAGGGCTACCAGGACTGCCACTGGTATTACAACTGGCAGGGCGTGGGTGGATGGCTCGACGCCGGCGACATCACATGCGCGCTCGACGCGTCGGACCCAGATCGGGTTGCCGTATCGACCAGGCAGGTCTGGTTCGAGCCGCTGTCAGAGGTCATCAAGAGCGCGCACACCTATGACCCATCGACGGACCCCCCGCCGGATGCCAACGGCGACGCCCCGGATCCGGGGGATTGGCAGCCCCATGTACCCGCCGCGATCGACGGACCAGATGCCGGCCCACTGCGCAGCATGTTCGACGACTACTTCGCAGGGCTGGTCGAGGTTCCGTCATGCGCGGGACTGCAGTTTGCTGCATGTCAAAGCCGGCTCCACGCAGCCGGTTTCACCCACGTCGAGCACGTCGTGCTCGATGACTGGGCGACCCGAACGGACCTCGGCGCCGGAGAGACGGTCTCCGTGCAACGCGAGGGACACCAGCGCGACCCCCACAAGCCCATCGGGGTCGCGACCAACCCCTCCCCCAAGCCGACACCGGTTCCTGTTCCGCCGACAATGAGTTCCGAGAGCAGTAATCCTTGCGATCTCTCCCCGGGCGGGACGCACGCGGATCCCGACCCGGGTCACGTGCACAGCTTCTTTGACCTTTACGACGACGGGTACCCGATCTCGCCGCCGCGCGGCACCCCGAGCACATTTCTGCTCTGGGGAGCCACTTGGCTCAACGGTACGAACTGGACCGGATTCGGCTACAGCCACATCGTGGCAAAGCACGGTTGGACGCCCCTCGACGCCCAGCAGACGCGAGCAACTCTGGCCGACCCTGAGCATTCGTACAATAAGACGACACGTGAGCGAGATCGGTACATCGGTGGCATTAGGCCTGGGCAATTCTCGTGGACTTTGCTGCCGTCGGGTCAGCCGGAGATATGCGTCCGAGCCGTCGTGGTCGAGCCCCGAAACATCAGCGACTTTGAGCGTCCGAGCGACGGAGTCACCGACTACCAGCCTGCCGAGCAAGACCAGACGGGGATCTGGACCTCGTTCGGTGCGGTCGCTGGCTACGGTGTGCAGTGATCGGCGGTACGCCGGAACACGTGTACTCGCCCGACGAGGCACGCGCCTACAACCGAGTCTTCGAAGCGGCGATTCATGGCTGCGATCGCACCACCGCACTTCGTGACAACCTGGTGAGTGAGTTGTAGCGTCATAGAGATGAGCGGCCCTTCCCCGATCGATCCGAAGACGCTTCGATATGGGGATTGCGTGGAGTTCGAGTGGTCCGTTGGCGGGGAACGGCGCCGAGATCCATCCGGAATCTTCCTTGGATCTTATGGCGAGCATGGCGCCGAGATCGGCTGGGACGACGGCACCGCGATGGTCTTCACCGTCGAGCGCCATGATTTCAAGATCGTGCGCGCCTGGAACGACCCCACAGCCCTGGCTAGGTGGCGCAGTCCAGGCGCGTGGCCCAAGCCCACAGAGATACCCTGACGTCGCGCGAACGCTCAGCCGCGATCGGCCCGCAGGAAATTGCCTTGCTTCACGCCGTTCGCACCGCCGGTCCAGCCCAGCTCGTCGAGCGCCTCCGGCAAGCTTGCGCGAGTACGAAGTCCTCCCGTGGCTCTAGACGGTCCTGAGTTGTGCCCACCGGCCCAAGCGCACGCCGCTCGTTCCGCGGCCTCGGACCTGGCTTCCGCGCAGGCGACGGCGTCCATCGCACTCGCAGTCGCGGCGCGAGGGTTCGTCGAGCGGCGCCGCTGCCGTGCTCGTAGCGCGCCGACGGCGGCACTCGATGACGGCTGGACCATGGCCTCAGACCGTAGCGGCGCTCTCGGTTGCATTCCGCCGGACGCGCGCGTTGCGGCGCTGGCACAGTGCCGGGGGTGGCCGGAGCGCGAGCCGTGGCGGCTGGGCGGGTGCGGGTGTTGGCGGGGTTTGCCGCCTTCGGTGCGTTCTGGGGTGCTTGGGGGGCGGCGTTGCCGGCGGTGCAGTCGCATGCGGGCGTCGACGATGGTGAGCTCGGGGTTGCGCTGCTGTGCATCGGGGCGGGCGCGCTCGTGTCGATGCGGCTGGCGGGGGCGCTCGTGGATCGGTGGGGGCCGGTCGCGCTGCCGGCGACGCTGGTCGCGTTCGGCGTGGCGGCCGCGCTCCCAGGCCTGGCGACGTCGACCGCGGGCCTGTGCGCCGTCCTTCTCGTGCTCGGGGCGACGTCGGGTGCCGTCGACGTGGCCATCAATGCCGAGGGGACGCGTAGCGAGGCGGCGAGTGGGCGGCCGGTCCTGAGCCTCGCGCACGGGATGTTCTCGGCCTGCGTGGTGCTGGGAAGCCTCGCCGCCGGCGGACTGCGTGCCGCCGACGCTGGCGCGGAGCTCGTGCTCGGCGTGGTGGGCGCGCTCGTCGTGGCGGTCGGAGCGGGGCTCGTCCGGGTGGCGAGCCCGGGCGCTGGTACGCCGGGGATCTGGGCGGGCGCCGGCACGGTCAGGTGGCGACGCGTGCCGCGGCTGCTCGTCGTCCTCGGCGCGCTGTGCGCCCTGGCGTTCTTCGTCGAGAACGCGTGGCAGAGCTGGGGCGCGGTCCACCTCGAGTCGGACCTCGACGCCTCCCCCGCCCTCGGCGCGCTCGCGCCGGCGCTGTTCGCGAGCGCCGCGGCCGCCTCGCGGCTGGCCGGTCACGCGGTCATAGAGCGCTTCGACGAGATCGCGATCATGCGCTCCGGCGCGCTGGCAGCCGCCGCCGGCACGCTCCTGGCGGCCCTGGCCCCGAACCCCGCGCTGGCCCTCGGGGGCGTGGTCGTCGCCGGCGCCGGCATCTCGATCTGCGCGCCGATCCTCTTCTCGATCGCCGGGCGCAGCGCCGACGAGACGTCCCGTGGCGCGGCGGTGTCGATCGTGACGACGATCGCCTACGTGGGCTTCGTCGTCGGCCCGGCCGCCGTCGGCCTGCTGGCCGATGCGACGACGCTGCGCGCCAGCCTGGCCTCGGCGGCGGCGGTCGCGGTGGCGCTCGCGGCACTGGCCGGCCGCGCCCGCGCGCCCACACATTGACAAAGTTGTGTCAAGGTTCTGGTAGCATCGAGCCGATGCGCGACTTCCTGGCCGCCACCCGCGAGCGGGTGGTCGTGTTCGACGGCTCGATGGGGGCGACCCTCGAGCAGTACGACCTGACGTCGGACGACTACGGCGGCCTGCAGGGCAAGTGCCACGAGGCCCTCGTGCTGCACCGCCCGGACGTCATCCAGGCGCTGCACGAGTCGATGATCGAGGCCGGAGCCGAGGTCGTGGAGACCGACAGCTTCCAGGCCTCCCGGCTCAAGCTCGAGGAATGGGGCCTGGGCGAGCACACGCTGGAGATCAACCAGCGCTCCGCGGAGATCGCGCGCAAGGCGGTGGGCGAGGACAGGTTCGTGGCCGGGTCCATCGGCCCGACCGGTCACCTGCCCGCCTCCGACGACCCGACGCTGGGCAAGATCACCTTCCGCGAGCTGGTCGACGTCTTCGAGGAGCAGGCGCGCGGCCTCGTGCAGGGCGGCGCCGACCTGCTCATCATCGAGACCGCCCAGGACATCCTCGAGGTCAAGGCCGCGATCTTCGGCGCCCGCGAGGCGTTCAAGGCGCTGAACCGCTCGGTGCCGATCCAGGCCAGCGTCTCGCTGCTGCCCAACGGCGGCAAGATGCTGCTGGGCACCGACATCGACGCCGTGCTGGCCACGCTCGAGGCGCTGAAGGTCGACGTCATCGGCCTGAACTGCTCCACCGGCCCCGAGGACATGCGCGACGCTGTGCGCTTCCTCGGCGAGTTCAGCCCCGTGCCGGTGCACTGCATCCCCAACGCCGGACTGCCGCTCCAGGGTCCCAACGGCGAGACGATCTTCCCCGAGGAGCCCGGGCCCCTGGCCGAGGTCCTCGGCGAGTTCGTCGAGCGCTTCGGCGTGACCATCGTCGGCGGCTGCTGCGGCACGACGACCGAGCACATCGCCGCCATCCACGAGCGCTGCGCCGGCCACGCCATCGGCGAGCGGCCCGCGCCGCGCCCGCCGCACGTGAGCTCGATGATCGCCGCCGCCCCGCTCGTGCAGGACCCGCGCCCCACGCTGGTCGGCGAGCGCGTCAACTCGCAGGGCTCGCGCAAGGCCAAGGAGCTGCTGCTGGCCGACGACTACGACGGTCTCGTCCAGGTGGCCGAGGACCAGGTCGAGGGCGGCGCCCACGTGCTCGACGTCTGCGTCGCGCTGACCGAGCGCCAGGACGAGGGCGAGCAGATGCGCCAGGTCGTCAAGCGCGTCTCGCTCTCCCAGCCGTCGCCCATCCAGGTCGACTCGACCGAGCCCGACGTCGTGCGCAGCGCGCTGGAGCAGATCCCCGGCCGCGCCATCGTCAACTCGATCAACCTCGAGGCCGGCCGCGCCAAGCTCGACTCGGTCGTGCCGCTGGCCATCGAGCACGGGGCCGCGGTGATCGCGCTGACCATCGACGAGGTCGGCATGGCCAAGACCGCCGAGCGCAAGGTCGAGATCGCCCAGCGCATCAAGGAGCTGGCCTGCGACGAGCACGGCCTCGATCCGGAGCTGCTGATCTTCGACCTGCTGACCTTCACGCTGACCACCGGCGACGAGGAGTGGAGGCCGTCGGCGGTCGCGACCATCGAGGGCATCCGCGCGCTCAAGCAGGCGCTGCCGCAGGTCAAGACGTCGCTCGGCGTCTCCAACGTCTCCTTCGGCGTCTCCCCCGGCGCCCGCGCCGTGCTCAACTCGGTCTTCCTGCACCACTGCGTGGAGGCGGGGCTCGACCTGGCGATGGTCAACCCCAACCACATCACGCCCTACGGGGAGATCACCGAGAACGAGCGCGAGCTGGCCGACGACCTGGTCTTCAACCGCCGCGAGGACGCGCTGGAGCGGTTCATCGCGCACTTCGAGGCCAAGGGCGAGGAGGCGGCCGACGACGTCGCCGACCCGACGGCCGACATGGAGCCCGAGGAGGCCCTGCACTGGCACATCCTGCGGCGCAAGAAGGACGGCGTCGAGGGCTGGATCGACCGCTCGGTCGAGAAGATCGGCGCGGTCCCGACGCTCAACGACGTGCTGCTGCCGGCCATGAAGGAGGTCGGCGACAAGTTCGGCGCCGGCGAGCTCATCCTTCCCTTCGTGCTCCAGAGCGCCGAGGTCATGAAGCGCGCCGTGGCCCAGCTCGAGAAGTACCTCGACAAGCTCGAGGGCTACACCAAGGGCACCGTGGTCATCGCCACCGTCTTCGGCGACGTCCACGACATCGGCAAGTCGCTGGTCAACACGATCCTCACCAACAACGGCTACACGGTCGTCGACCTCGGCAAGCAGGTGCCGATCGGGACCATCATCGACGCGGCCAAGGAGCACGACGCCACCGCCATCGGCCTGAGCGCGCTGCTCGTCTCGACCTCCAAGCAGATGCCTTTGTGCATCCAGGAGCTCCACAGCGAGGGCCTGGACTTCCCCGTGCTCGTGGGCGGCGCCGCCATCAACCGCGACTTCGCGCTGCGCGCGCTGTACCCCGGCGGCCTGGACTCCGAGGACGTCTACGAGCCCGGCCTCTTCTACTGCAAGGACGCCTTCGAGGGCCTGGCCAAGATGGACCAGATCATCGACGCGCAGGCGCGCGAGGGCCTCGTGGCCAAGACGCGCGAGGCCGCCCAGCGCCTGCGCGAGAAGGGGCCCGAGCCCGAGCTGGGCGACACCTCCGACGCCTCCGTGCGCTCGGCCGCCCGGACCGACGTCGCGATTCCCGAGCCGCCGTGGTGGGGCGTGCGCGAGGTCCAGGCCGACCTCGACGAGGTCTACCACCACCTCGATACCCACGTGCTCTTCAAGCTGCACTGGGGCGGGCGCGGCGTGAAGGGCGAGGCGTGGCGCAAGCTGGTCGACGAGGACTTCCGGCCCCGCCTCGAGCGCATGTGGCGCGAGGCCACCTACCTGCACCCGCGCACCAAGCTGGGCTACTTCCCCTGCTACAGCGAGGGCAACGAGGTCGTCGTCCTCGATCCCGAGGACCGCGAGACCGTGCTCGAGCGTCTCGTGTTCCCGCGCCAGCCCAAGCACGACCGCATCTGCCTGGCCGACTTCTACCGGCCGAAGGAGAGCGGCGAGCTCGACGTCGTGGCCCTCCAGGCCGTCACCGCCGGCGACGAGGTGACCGAGCTCATGGCCCGCCTGGAGGCCGACGGCGAGTTCGCCGAGCAGCTCTTCGTCCACGGCCTCGGGGTCCAGACCGCGGAGGGCCTGGCCGAGTGGCTGCACGCCTGCGTGCGCCGCGACCTGGGCATCGAGTCAGGCCAGGGCCGGCGCTACTCGTGGGGCTATCCCGCCTGCCCGGAGCAGTCCGAGCACGAGAAGGTCTTCCGGCTGCTCGAGGCCGAGACGATCGGCCTGCGGCTGAGCGGCGGCTACGCGGTGGAGCCCGAGCAGTCGACGGTGGCCATCGTCGCCCACCACCCGCAGGCGGTCTACTTCGGCATGAAGTCGGGCTTCCTCCCCAAGGACGAGCGCCAGGCGCGCGACGAGCTGATCGCCGGTACCGAGCGCGACCCGGCCAGCCTCGACGCCTCGCTGCCCGAGAGCGACCCGACCGAGCGCGGCGAGCCGGCGATGAGCGGCTCCTAGCGAACCGGCCGCACCGCGCCCGCGACCTGCCGTACCCTCGGGCGAGAAGGTCAGGGCGATAGGGACCACATGGACGGAGATCTGCGCCTACGGGACCGCGGTGCGCGCGCGTCGGCTGTGACCCGCGCGACGCCCGGCTGGGCCGCGCGACGCCTGCGGCCGCGCGTGCTGCCGATCGCCCAGACGGCGGCCGCCGCCGTGGCCGCGTACTACCTGGCGCTGCTGCTGCCGATCGACGACCCCAAGCCGGTCTTCGCCTCGATCGCGGCCGTGGTCTCGCTGGGCGTGAGCTACCAGCAGCGCGGCCGGCGCGCCGCCGAGCTCATCGCCGGCGTCGTGGTCGGCCTCAGCGTGGCCGACCTCATCGTCCACGCCATCGGGACCGGGCCGCTCCAGGTCGGGCTCATGATCGTGCTGGCCATGGGCGCCGCCGTGGTGCTGGGCGGCGGCGAGCTGCTGGTCAGCGAGGCGGCCATCTCGGCGCTGATCCTGGCCTCCTTGCCCACGACCTCCGGCTTCTCTCCCGACCGCTTCTTCGAGGCGCTCATCGGCGGGGCGGTCGCCATCGCCGTCGGCACACTGTTCTTCCCGCCCGACCCCGGGCTCCTCGTGGGGCGCGCGGCGCAGAGGGTGTTCGCCGACCTCGGCGAGACGCTCGAGGACGTCGCCGAGGCCCTTGCCGACGGCGATCCGGACAAGGCCGAGGAGGCGCTGCGGGTCGCGCGAGCGATCGACGGCGATATGAACGCACTGGAGGAGGCGCTCGCCACCGCCCGTGAGATGGTGCGCTTCGCGCCCCCGCGCCGAGGCGCGCGCAGCGTGCTCGAGCGCCATGCGCGGACCCTCCCCCACGTCGACTTCGCGGTGCGCAACACCCGTGTCCTGGCGCGCCACGCGCTGCGCTACACGCGCAGCCGTCTCGCCGCGCCGGAGGGACTCGACGCCACGATCCGCGAGCTGGCGCAGGCGGTGTGGAAGCTGGCCGCCGCCTACGACGACCCAGAGAGCGCGGCCGAGTCGCGCACGCTGGCCCGCGCGGCCGCCTCCCACGCGCGCGAGATCTTCGAGCGCGAGCCCGACCTCGCCCTCACCGAGATCATCAGCCAGGTCCGCTCGACCGCGGTCGACGTCATGCGGGCGGCCGAGGTGGTGGCCGGAGCCCCGCAGCCGGCGGACGAGCTGCCTACCGAGGAGATGCTGGCCGGTCCGCGATGAGGGCGAGCTTCCCCGCGCGGTCGAGCGCCTTGATGCGCGCCTCCTCGCGGCGCGCGGCGGTGCGGTCGGACATCGGCAGGGCCCAGGCGAGGGCGACCGGCCGGCGGCTGCGGGTGTACGCGCTCGCCGTGCCCGCGCCGTGGCGGCGCAGGCGCGCGTCGAGGTCGACCGTCCAGCCCGTGTAGAGCGTGCCGTCGGCGCAGCGCAGCAGGTAGACCCAGGCAGCGGGCACGGGGAACGGCTTCGCCGCCCGCCGCCGGATCCCTACGCCTTCGCGCGCGCGTAGTCGCCCGAGGGAGGCAGCGGCTCGAGCCGCACGGGCGCGGCGTGGACGGCGCGCAGGCGCACGTCGCGCCAGCTCATGCCCTCCTTGACCAGCGCCGGGGCGCCCATGACCACGGCCGTGGCCACCTCGACCGCCTGGAGCACGATCCCGTAGGCCAGCGCGTTGTCGAGGCCCACGCCGTACACCCCGTGCAGGACGGCCGCGCACGCCGCCTGGAAGACGCCGAGGTTCGAGGGCGTGAGCGGCACCGCCGCCGTCACGTTGACCGCGAAGAGGACAGCCGCGGCGGCGCCGATCCCGGCGCGCTGGTCGAGCCCGAGCGCGACGAGCAGCACGTAGCACGACATCCACTGCACGACCCACGCCAGGAGCTGGAGGACTGCCGCCTGGAGGCCCAGGCGCGGCACGCGGAAGACGCGCAGGCCCGAGCGCACCTGCGCGGTGGCCGCCACCAGCTTGCGCATCCCGGCCTGGACGCGGCGCGAGCGCGAGGGGACCCCGCCGCGCACGAGCGCGGGCAGCACGAGGACCGCCACGAGCAGCGCGATGGGCGCCATGGCGAAGGCGACGAGCGCTCGCTGGCGCTCGCTGAAGAGGTCGACCGTGGAGAACATGACGATGCCCAGCACGATCAGCGCCGCCACGTTGAGCAGCGTCTGGGAGACGATCGTCCCCACCACGGTGGGCAGGTGCTCGCGCGGGCGCCCGCTGCGGCGCGCCACGATGAGCGCGCGCGAGGGCTCGCCGAGGCGGGCGGGCAGCGTGGCGGACATGAGCACACCGATGAAGGTGCCCTGGAGGGCGTCGAAGGGCCGCAGGCGCGCCTCGGGAAGGGCGGCGCGCAGGATCGCATGCCAGGCGACGCCGCGCACCACCATGGAGGCGCACATGAGCCCCAGCCCGACGAGGACCCAGATCGGCGTGGCCCGCAGCAGGCTCTGGGCGATCCTGTCCAGCCCGATGCGCTCGAGGGCCAGCAGCGCGAGCCCGCCCGCGGCGGCCCCGGCCACGCTCATGGCCACCTTGCGGACCAGCGCGCGGCGGCGATGGCTGCCCTCGCGCTTGGCGGGATCGAGGCTCGGCAGGCGGCGCTCGGCGGGCCGACGGGGGCCGAGGTCGGCCGGGCGCGCACCGACGAAGACGGCCGCGCGCTGGTGCATCGTGGCGGCGCGGGGCATGGTCACGGCGTCGCGATAGGCGTCGAGCACCTCGCCGGCCACCGTGGGCCACGCGAAGCGCGCCGCATGCTCGTGCGCCTGCGCAGCCATCGCCTCGCGCCGGCGCGGCTCGACGGCGAGATCGCGCAGGGTCTGCGCCAGCGCGGTGGCGTCGCCGGGCGGCACGAGCACGCCGTCGACGCCGTCGCGCACGACGTCGCGGTAGCCGGGGATGTCGGAGGCCACGACCGGCGTGCCGGCGGCGAACGCCTCCGTGAGGACCATGCCGAAGCTCTCGCCGCCCAGCGACGGGGCGACGAGGAGATCGGCGCCGGCCAGGGCCGCGGTCTTCTCCGCGTCGGAGACCTTGCCCACGACGGTGACGCCCTGATCGCCGTCGAGCATGAGCGGCTCGACCTCGTCGCGCTCGGCGCCGACGATGACGAGCTCCACGGGCACGTGGTCGCGCAGGGCCTCGAACGCGCGCAGCATGAGCGGCAGGCCCTTGCGCTCCACCGCCTGGCCGACGAAGGCCAGGCGCAGGGCGGCGCCCGGCTCGCGCTCGGCGGCCGCCGGCAGCTGGGCAGGCACGTCGACGCCGTTGGGCACGATGCGGTAGTCGCCGCCGTAGAAGCGCCGGCCGGTCCACGCCGCCGCCTCGGACACGGCGATGCGGACATGGAGGTGGTTGAGCTTGCGCTTGGCGCCGGCGATGATGTTGGCCAGGCCGTTGGAGACCGGGTTCTCGGAGTAGCAGTGGAACGTCCCGACGAGCGGCGCCAGCGTGGCGTCGAGCGCGTCGTAGCCGACCCACGGCGTGTGCGGCTCGTGGATGTGGATGACGTCGAAGCCGCCGGCGCGCAGCTCGCGGCGCATCGTGGTGACGGAGTAGGGCGTCGACGCGAGGTTGGTGACGGCCCCGTTCGCCTTGATCGCGAAGGTGCGACCCAGCCCCACCAGCCAGTCGGGCTGGTCGCGGACCTCGGGCCGGGCACCGCGGTGCAGCCGCACCGAGAGCCGGTCAGGCGGGTCGAAGGGAGCGAAGACGCGCACATGGTGCCCGTCGGCCATGAACTGCCCGGCCAGGGCCTCGATGTGACGGGTGACGCCGCCCGGATACGTCCACGAATACGGAGACACGAGGGCGATCCGCATCAACGCCATGCTAGCGGCCCTGCCCGGCGGCCATGGTGCGGCAAACCCGCCATCTATCCTTGGTGCACGTGCCCGACCGCCACTTCGTCAAGTACACGTTCCTGAAGGTCGATCCCGCCTGGCGCCGGCTCGACGCCGACGTCCGCGCGCGCGACAAGGGCGAGTTCCTCGCCGCCTGCGAGGACTTCGCCACCGATCACCTGCTCCAGGCCTTCAGCCTCGTCGGCACCCGCGGGGACACCGACCTCATGCTCGTGGCCGAGACCGAGAACCTCGATCGCATCCACGAGTTCCACGTCGTCCTGGCCCAGTCGGGGCTCATGAAGTGGTGCTCGGAGCCCTACTCCTTCCTCGGCCTGCGCAAGGGCTCGGAGTACTCCGACGATCTGCGGCTCGCTCCGCGCCCGTTCCGCGGCAAGTACCTGTTCGTCTACCCGTTCGTCAAGACGCGCGCCTGGTACGCGCTCGCGCGCGAGGAGCGCTGGCGCATCATGCAGCAGCACATCGCGGTCGGGCGCGAGTACCCGCAGGTCGACAACCACACGACCTACTCGTTCGGGCTCGACGACCAGGAGTTCGTCGTCGCCTTCGACACCGACGACGTCGCCGCCTTCCTCGACCTGGTCCAGCGCCTGCGCACCACCGAGGCGTCGTCCTTCACCCAGCGCGACACGCCGAGCTTCACGTGCATCGCGGCGTCCCTGGAGCGCGCGCTCAACGCCCTGGACGGCGCGCCGATTCCCGCCACCGTCGCCGAGTCGCTCTCGCCATGACGCATCCCGACTTCGACGAGGTCCGCGACGTCACGGTGATCGGCGGCGGCCCGGTCGGGCTGTCGGCCGCCTTCTGGGCGGGCATGCGCGAGGCCAGCTCACGCATCATCGATTCGCTGCCCGACCTCGGCGGCCAGCTCACGACGCTCTACCCCGAGAAGTGGATCTTCGACGTCCCCGGCCATCCCAAGATCCTGGCCAAGGACCTCGTCGACCTGCACCGCCGGCAGACGCTCGAGCAGTTCGACGTGCCGGTGCACCTCGAGACCACGGCCGAGTCGATCTCGTGGGAGGACGACGTGGTTGTCCTCCACACCGACAAAGGCGCGCTGCGCTCGCGGACGGTCGTCGTGGCGGGCGGCCATGGCGCCTTCGAGCCGAAGAAGCTCCCCGACTACGACATGACCGCCTGGGAGGGCCGCGGCGCGCACTACCTCGTGGGCTCCAAGAGCGAGTTCGAGGGCAAGCGCGTGGTCATCATCGGCGGCGGCGACAGCGCCTGCGACTGGGTGGTCAACCTCCTCGACACCGCCGAGCGCGTCTCGCTCGTGCACCGCCGCGAGGGCTTCCGCGCCCACGAGGCGACGGTCAAGGAGGTCATGGACGCCCAGGCGGAGGGTCGGATCGACGTCCACGTGCCCTTCCAGGTCAAGGACGTCGTCGGCAACGGGACCGTCGAAGGCGTGCAGCTCTTCCACTCCGAGGACGCCGAGCACGTCGTCGAGGTGCCGTGCGACGCGATCCTGCTCCAGCTCGGGTTCAAGACCGCGCTGGGGCCGCTGAAGGATTGGGGCTTCGAGATCGAGAAGGGCGCCATCAAGGTCGACGGGCTGTTCAAGACGTCGCTGGACCGCGTGTGGGCCTGCGGCGACATCACGACCTTCGAGGGCAAGCTCAAGCTCATCGCCACGGGCTACGCCGAGGCCGCCATCGCCGTCTCGCAGGCCGTGCACCACATCCGCCCCGAGATGAAGATCCAGCCCAAGTACTCGACGAACACCGGCGTGCCCGGCGCCGTCGAGGGCCAGCCCTAGGCGCTGCAGGCACGCGGCAGCGCGGGCGGCGGCGCGTCGGGCCGGCGCGTGCCGCCCCAGGCCTTGAAGAGCTGGTAGGCGGGCCACTCCTTGGTCAGCTCGGCGTCGACCAGCCCGACGGGGAAGACCGGGTCGTCGCGGAACGTGTACTGGAAGGCGGCGTCCACGCGCGGGTCCGCGTCCCAGCGGCGCAGCGTCACGTGCAGGGCCTGGCAGTCGGCGCGGATGCTCTGGTCCTTGGGCGAGCGCTGGTCGCCGACGTGCGGGCCTCCGACACCCGTCTCCGTCACCCAGATCGGCTTGTCGCGCGCGCACGGGCGCCGGTCGAGCGCATCCTCGAGGGCGCCGACGGCGCCGCGGTCGTCGGCGGCGTCTCCCCGCTTGGCGTAGGCGTGCTGGGCGAACACGCCGGCCTGGCAGACGACGTCGTCGGGCAGGGCCTCGTAGAACTCGGCGATCGACGTGCCGTACTTGCGCGCGTTCTTCAGGCCGGCCAGCTCGCCCACCACCATCTGCTGGCCGGGGCGCAGCTCCTGGCGCATCGTCGAGGCCAGCTTGGCGTAGACGGCCGGCGACAGCGCCTTGGCGTCGCCGCGGCAGCGCGCGCGCTGCGGGCTGATGAAGAACGGCCCGTTGGGCTCGTTCCAGGGACTCCACCAGCGGATGGCCACGCCCTCGCGTCGACTGAGGTCCTGCAGCGAGCGCACGAGGTTGCGATAGGCCTCGAGCCCCTGGTCGGTGATCGGACGCGAGCGCGCGCCGATGCCGGGGCGCTCGCAGCCGCTGGCCGGCGCCGCCGCCCACTCGGGCACGCCGTAGAACACGACCATGGTGGCGAAGCCGTTGCCGGCCTGCTGCTGGGAGCGGATCGCGCGCAAGGTGTCGCGGATCCCGCCGTACGGACGGCAGGGCTTCAACCCGCGCTGGCAGCCGTCGGACGGCTTGGCCCACTGGATCGGCGCATCGGGCGAGGGCTGCAGTGACGCCCAGTCGACGACCAAGCGGTAGAGCGGCGGCCTGAGCGCCTCGGCGCGATCGCGCCACGGATCGAAGGCGCCGACGTCCTTGCCGTGCCAGAAGAGGTCGGGGTTGATCTCGGTCAGGCCGATGGCCAGGCCCCCGCGCGGAGCCGCGTCGGCCGGCGCGGGCTTGGCGGGCGGCGGGGCCGCCGTGGAGGAGGTCTTGCTGGCGCCGCCCCCGCAGGCCGCCAGGACGAGGGCCGCGGCCGCGAGGGCCGCAGCGCCGGCGCGCCGCACGATCGGCGCTAGACCGCCGAGACCTCTTCGTCCTCCGCCACGCGGAAGGACGAGCCGCAGCCACAGGCCGCGACGACGTTGGGGTTGTTGACCTGGAAGCCGGCGCCCTGGAGGGAGTCGACGTAGTCGATCGTCGAGCCGTCGACGTAGGGCAGGCTCTGGTTGTCGACCAGCAGGTGCAGACCGGCGTGCTCGAAGATCACATCGCCGTCGCGCTGCTCGTCGAAGGCCAGCTGGTACTGGAAGCCCGAGCAGCCGCCCCCGCGCACACCGACGCGCAAACCGGCCGTGGCCTCGTCCAGCCCCTGGGAGCTGAGGAACTCGCGGACCTTCTCGGCGCCGGTCGCCGTGAGGGTCACGCCCTTGGCGTGGTAGGTGACCTGGGTGCTCATGCTTCACCAAATATAGCGACCGCTACCCTTCGATCTTGAGGATGCCCACCGCCGAGGACGTCAAAGCCCGCATCGAGGCCACGATTCCCGGGTCGACCGCCGATGTCGAGTCCCAGGACAACGTGCATTTCAGCGCGCGCGTCGTGGCCGCGGCCTTCGCCGGGCTGAGCCGCATCGAGCAGCACCGGCTCGTCTACGCGGCCTTCGAAGGCGAGCTCGGCGGCGACATCCACGCCCTTCAACTGAAGACGGAGACCCCATGAGCGAACAGGCTCCCCACTCCAACCCCATCCGCGACGCCATCGCCCAGGCGATCGACGAGAACCCGGTGATCCTCTTCATGAAGGGGACGCCCGACCAGCCGCGGTGCGGCTTCTCGGCGCGCACGGCCGGCGCCCTGCAGGCGCTGGGCGCGCCGTTCGCGGCCGTCGACATCCTTCCCGACCCGCGCATCCGAGAGGAGCTCTCGGCGCTGTCGAACTGGCCGACGATCCCGCAGCTGTTCGTCAACGGCGAGCTCGTCGGCGGCGCCGACATCGTCGGCGAGATGTTCGAGAGCGGCGAGCTGGCCAAGACGCTCGGCGTGGAGCAGCCCGAGGAGCGCCCGGTCGAGGAGCCGGCGGTCGGCCCGCGTCCGCTGGGCATCGACAACCGGCTGTCGTAGGGCGGCGGCCTGACCTCCCCGCGGGGGCGAGGCCGCCTGACCTCGCGGGGGCGAGGCCGCCTGACCCCGCAGGGGCGAGGCCGCCTGACCCCGCAGGGGCAGCGGTCGCGCGCGCGGATTACGCTGCGCGCATGTCCGTCGCCACGCAGCCGCATCCGGCCCTGCGCTGGGACGGGCGTGAGCTGCGCGTCCTCGATCAGACGCTGCTCCCGGCGACCGAGGCGTGGCTGACGCTCGCGGGTGCGCGCGACACGGTCGACGCCATCCGCCGCCTCGCGGTCCGCGGCGCGCCGCTCATCGGCATCGCGGCGGCGTACGGGCTGGCGATGGAGGTCACGCGGCGCCCGGGCCTGGGCACGCTCGAGGAGGGCTGGGAGCTGCTGCGCGGGGCGCGTCCGACCGCGGTCAACCTCGCGCACGCCGTCGATCGCGTCCGCGACGCGGCGCTGGCCGCGGGGCCGACGACGATGGCCGGCGCCGCGCGCGCGGAGGCCGAGCGCATCCACGCCGAGGAGGACGCGGCCTCGGCCGCCATCGCGCAGCACGGCGCCGAGCTGCTGGCCGGCGCGCGGCGGATCGCCACGCACTGCAACACCGGCGCGCTGGCAGCCGGCGGGCAGGGCACGGCGCTGGCGGTCGTCCTGGCGCTGGACGAGCGCGCGGGCGTGCACGTGCTGGCCGGCGAGACGCGCCCGCTGCTGCAGGGCGCGCGGCTGACAGTGTGGGAGCTCGCGCGCGCGGGCGTATCTCATGAGCTGGTGGCCGACGGCGCGATGGCGGGACTGATCCGGCGCGGCGAGGTCGACGCGGTCATCGTCGGCTGCGACCGGGTCGCGGCCAACGGCGACACGGCCAACAAGGTCGGCACGTACCCGCTGGCGCTCGCCGCGCGGGCCGCGGGGATCCCGTTCGTGGTGGCCGGCCCGACCTCGACCATCGACCCGGCGCTGCCCGACGGCGACGGGATCGCGATCGAGGAGCGCGACGGCGACGAGGTGCGCGCGTTCGGGGGCGTGGCCACCACGCTGCCGGACACACCCGTGCGCAATCCGGCCTTCGACGTCACGCCGGCGGAGCTCGTGACCGCTCTGGTCACCGAGCGCGGGGTCGCGCAGCCGGTGGATGCGGCCGCCGTCGCGGCCCTGTTGCGATGAGGGTGGCGCGCTCGGTCAGCCCGCGGGAGGTGCGCATCGAGGAGGCGGGCGAGCCCGAGCCGGGGGCGGGCGAGGTCGTCTGCCGCGTCCTGGCCTGCGGCGTGTGTGGGTCGGACATCATGGACTCGTGGGTGGCGCGCAAGGTCCCGACGGTGCTGGGGCACGAGCTGACGGGCGAGATCACGGCGGTGGGCGATGGCGTGGTCGGTGTGGCGGTCGGCGATCGCGTCGTCGTGCACCACCACGCGCCCTGCGGCGAGTGCCGGCGCTGCCGGCGGGGCCACGAGACGCTGTGCGAGCGGTTCAGGGCCACCGCGCTGGATCCCGGAGGCTTCGCCGAGCGCGTGCGCGTGCCAGCGGACCTGGTCGACGAGCTGCTCGTGCTCGACGGCGTGGACCACGAGCGCGCGACCTTCGTCGAGCCGCTGGCATGCGTGCTGCGGGCCTTCGACCGCTGCGGGTTGCAGGCGGGCGACAGCCTGCTCGTGGTCGGTTGCGGGACGAGCGGTCTGCTTGCCGTGGCGGCGGCGCACGCCCGCGCGGTCGAGGCCGTGTGGGTACGCGAGCCGCGCGCGGAGCGCCTGGAGCGGGCGGTGGCGCTGGGCGCCGAGCGCCACGGCAACGAGCTCGTCGACGTGGCCGTCGTGTGCACGCCGAAGGCCGAGGCCATCGCGGCCGGCTTCGCCGCGGTGGCGCCGGGAGGGGCGCTGTGCCTGTATGCGCCTCCTGCGCCGGGCGAGCCGCTCGGGCTCGATGGCCACGCGCTCTACATGGGCGAGATCGACGTGTGCGCCTCGTACTCGGCCGGCCCGCACGACATGCGCGCCGCGCTCGCGCTCATCGCCGGCGGCGCAGTCGACCCGCTGCCGTTCGTCACCCACCGGCTGGGCCTCGACGAGACCGGCCGCGCACTCGAGTTGGCGCGCAGCGGCGAGGCGGTCAAGGCCCTGGTCCTCCCCTGATGCGCGCCGCGGTCCTGCACGGGCCCGACGACCTGCGCGTCGAGGACGTCGACGAGCCCGAGGGCGAGGTCATCGTCGAGGTCGTGGCGGCGACGGCGTGCGGCACCGATCGCAAGATGCTGCGCCGCGGCCACCCGATCCTCGGCGCCTACCCGGCCCGCTTCGGCCACGAGACCGCCGGTCGGCGCGCCGACACCGGCGAGCACGTGCTCGTCGGCGACTCCGTGGCCTGCGGGGGTTGCACCCCGTGCCGCTCCGGGCGGAGCGCCATCTGCCGCGCGCCGACGTGGGTCCTCGGCGGCTTCGCCGAGCGCATCGCGGCGCCGTCGGCGGCGCTCCATGCCGTGCCGGAGGGCCTGGACCTCGCCGGGGCGGCGATGGCCGAGCCGCTGGCGGCGTGCGTGCATGCTGTGGCGCGTGGGACCGACGCGCGCGACGTCGCCGTGCTCGGAGGCGGGACGATCGGCCTCATGCTCGCGCGCCTGCTGGTCCTCGAGGGACGCGACGTCGTGGTGTGCGACCGCCACGCCGAGCGCCGCGCGCAGGCGGCGGCGCTGGGCGCACGGTCGGTCGCCGAGCTGGAGTCGCATGACCTCGTCTTCGAGGCGGTCGGCCGGCCACAGACGTGGGAGCAGGCGGTGGCGGCAGCACGACCGGGCGGGACGGTGGTCTTCGTGGGCGGCTGCGCGCCGGGAACGACTGTCGAGCTCGAGACAGGACCGCTGCACTACGACGAGGTCGACCTGCGCGGCGCGTTCCACCACACACCCGCCGAAGTCGACCGCGCCTTGGCCCTGCTCGCCTCCGGCGACGTCGACTGGCACGCCCTCGCCGGCGACGTGATCGGCCTCGAAGACCTCGCCGCGGCGCTACGCCCCCCGTCCGATGGCGAGGCACGCAAGCTCATCGTCGATCCGGCGCGATGAGAGCGGCCGCAGCGTGCCGGCGGGCGCCGCCCCGCCCGCGCGCGTGCTCGCGCATGGCGCCCGCTCGCGGCCGCTCGGCGTGGACCGCCCTCGTGTGCGCGCTCGTCTTCGCCGCGCCCGCCCGTGCCGCCTGCCCGTCCGGGCCGGCGCGCCCGCCGCTCGACGTCCGGCCAGCGCGGCGCGCGTCGACTGCTGCGTTCGCGCCGTGGCCGCGGCCTCGCCGGTCGTGCGATCCGCCGTCGCGGGGCTCAGCTCGCCCGCCAGCCGCTGCGCTGGTCCACATCTCCGGCGGAGGGCGGGGCGTTGCGAGTGGGATGGTTGGTGCAGAGCTCGTGCCGAGCGCGGGTGCTTCGCAGCACGTCGGCGGGCTCATGGCCGAACTGCGGCGGATAAGCGTCGGTTTCCGGGGCTAAACCGGCCCAGTTCGTGAACGGCGCCGATCAGCCACGCGTCTACCTGAGTCTGCTTGTCGCGCGACACGTCGAGCGCATCGCAGCGTCGAACCAAGCGCACAGGCCTGGCCAGCATCTAGCCGAGGTCGTTTGCGTACGCAAACACGACGGCGCGGCCCGCTGGGGTGTCCCAGCACATCACGAGCCTCTGCTCCTCGACATCGGACGGAGATGCACGGGTCACGGCCGGCCTTGGTCTGGGAGATCGTCCGGCCATCGACGACCTGAGGCCCGGCCTGGTGGGCGTCGGCGGGCTGACCACGCGCGCTCGTCGCTCGAGCCGGCCCGACCGCGGCGCTATGCCTACGCGGGGCGGGCGCCGGGGCGGCTGATCGCGTCGGCGGCGGCCTTGACGCCGGCGCGGGCGCAGGCGGTGTCGTCCTCGCCGCGGAGGTGGGCGGCCAGGTAGCCGGCCGCGAAGGCGTCGCCGGCGCCGGTGGGATCGACCGGCTCGGCGGGCTCGGCGGGGACCTCGATGGGGTCGGCTCCGCGGCGCAGGACGCGGGCGCCGCGGCTGCCGCGCTTCAGGACGAGGACCTCGTAGGCGTCCTCCAGGCCGTCGCCGAGCGCGCTGGCCTCGTCCTCGTTGGGGAAGCACAGCGACGCGCCTCTGGTCCATTCGAGGAAGGGCGTGTCGCGGACGAAGGCGGCGGAGGCGGGGTCCACCGACCAAGGGACGCCGGCGCGGCCAACGAGGTCCAGGACGGCGTCGCGCGTCTGGTCCTCGAGCAGCGCGTAGCCCGAGACGTGGAGGTGGGTGATGCCTTCGAGCAGGCCGTCGCCGAGGTCGTCGCGGCCCATCGTGAGGTTGGCGCCGCGGTCGGTGAACATCGAGCGGTCGTGGGTGAGGACGACGATGCGGCCGGTCTGCGTGCGCGGGTCACCCGTCAGGCGCGCGTCCACGCCGCAGCGCTCGAGGGCGGTGGCGTGGCGGCGCAGCTCGGCCAGCCCCACCCGGCCGGCGAAGCGCACGGGCGCCCCGAGCACGCCCAGCCATGCGGCGGTGTTGGCCCCCGAGCCGCCCGGGTGGCGCTCCATCTCGGCCGGCGTGTCGCTGCGGGCGACGATCGGCGCGAGCGGGCGCACGACGAGGTCGTCCATCACGTCGCCGACGACGAGGATCATCGCGCCGCCGCCCATGCCACGGCGATCTCGCCGGCAACGCGCGCGTTGGCGCGCGCGATGGCGACGTTCACCTCCAGGGAGCGCCCCTCCGTGGCCGCGTGCAGATGGTCGAGGACGAACGGCGTCACGGCCTTGCCGGTCACGTCGCCGGCGCGCGCCTGCGCCAGCGCCTCGCTGAGCACGCGCTCGTGCTCGTCAGGGTCGAGCTGCTGGTCGACGCCGACCGGGTTGGCGACGAGCAGCGCGCAGCTCACCCCGAGCTCGTCGGCGGCCGCCATCGCGCGCGCGACCTCGTCGGCATCGTCGACGCGCCAGTCCAGGTCGAACCCGCCGTCGGTCACGTAGAAGCCCGGGAAGCGGTTCGTGCGCCAGCCGGCGACGGCCACGCCGAGGGTCTCCAGGCGCTCCAACGTGGCCCCGATGTCGAGGATCGACTTGACCCCCGCCGCGACGAGGGTGATCGGCGTGCGGACGAGGGTCATGAGGTCGGCCGACTCGTCCCACGAGTCACGCGCGCCGCGGTGCACGCCGCCCAACCCGCCGGTCGCGCACACGCGAATGCCGGCGCGCGCGGCCAGGTGCGCCGTGGCGGCGACCGTCGTGGCGCCGTCGGCGCCCCGTGTCGCCGCCAGGGGGAGGTCGCGAACGCTGAGCTTGGCCAGCTCGCCGCCGGCGACCCGCTGCAGCCCCGCGTCGTCGAGGCCCACCCGCGCCGAGCCGTCGAGCACGGCGATGGTGGCCGGCACGGCGCCCGCGGCCCGGACGTCGGCCTCGAGCTGGCGCGCGACCTCGAGGTTCCTGGGGCGCGGCAGGCCGTGGGCGATGATCGTCGACTCCAGTCCGACGACCGCCTTGCCCCCCGCCAGCGCCTCCCGTACCTCCTCGTCGACGTCCGCCAAGCTACCGGCGGCGTCGGAACAACCCACCGACGGCGGCGATGCCTCCCCCGATGACGAAGCCAGCGACGGCGGCCCCAATCAGCACCTGCTTCTGGTGCTGCGCGATCTGCTTGCGCCAGTCGGTGACCTCGGCCACCTCCCCGCGCAGCCGGGTCAGCGAGTGAGCGAGCTCCATCCGGTTGGTCTCGATGGAGGCGCGGATCTCCTCGGGCGTGCGCGTGGGCATGGTTAGACGGTTTGCTCCGGTTGCGGGGACTGCACGGTGTCGCGGATGCGCTTGGCCTCGTCGATGGCCAGCTCGGGCGTGGGCGGCGCGCCGGCCTTGAAGGCGCGCGCGGCCATGAAGCCGGCCAGCACTCCCAGCACGAAGAGAACGCCGGCGACGACGAAGAAGCCCCAGAAGAACTGCCAGTCGGGGAAGAGCTCGTACCAGGCCAGCCAGGCGAGGCCGTGCAGGACGAACAGCAGGCCGCACACGACGAAGATGCCGGCGGCGAGCCCGACCACGGCGCCCTTGACGAGCTTGGCGACCTTCTCGCTGATCTCGGTCTTGGCGAGCTCGATCTCCTCGCGCACCAGCACCTGCGCGCGCTCCGAGACCTCCTGGATGGCCTGAGCGATGCTCTGGCTGTTGTTCTCGGTTGGCCGTTGCTCGGTCATCGGCCCAGGCGCTTGAGGACGAGGGCGGCGACGAGGCCGCCGGCGAAGGCGGCTCCGACGAGGATCTCCGGGCGCTCGTCGACGGGGAGCTTGGCGAGGGGGCCGGGCAGCGGCCCGCCGTTCGCAGTGCTCCCGTGGCGGTGCTCGGTGGTGGCATGCGCCGCGCCGCCGACGGGCGTGGGCACCGGCCCGGCCGTCGTGGGGCTGTGGAAGTCCTCGGTCATTCCGGCGGATCTTCCCCGAACGCGCGGCGCCAAATCGCCGCCGCGAGCTTTGTTGTCGCGATCGACGCCAGGGCGCCCAGCCCGGCCAGCAGCCCAGACCAGATCAGGCGCTTGACCATGTCGTTCTCCATCGGCTGGACCCTATCTCACGCGGTTGCGGATACAGCGTCCAGGCCACCGCAGATGGTCTCCACCACCAGGGCCTTGGCCTGCTCGAACTCGTCCTCCCCCTGCGGCAGTGTCTCGAAGATCCACCCGGAGAGCACCTGTTCGATGACGCCGTAGAAGGCCATGGCGGCGAAGCGCGGCGTGACGGTGTCCTTGAACGCGCCGTCGAGCTGGGCGCGCTCCACGATCCCGGCGATCAGGTCGTAGGCCTCGCGGATCTTGTCGAGGTGCGTCTGGCCGAAGGAGTTCGCGGCGCGCGTGACCTCGACGATGATGACCTTCATGAGCTCGGGATCGTGGCGGTAGGAGTCCACGATGAACGAGGCGATCGCGTAGAGCTTCTCGCGCGGAGCTAGGTCCTGGCCGTCGAGCTCGCGGATGACCTCGAGCATGACGTTCCAGCGCTCGAGGAAGAGGGTGTCGAGGACCTCGTCCTTGGAGCGGAAGTAGTGGTAGACGAGGCCGTAGGCGACGCCCGCCTCGTCGGCGATGTCGCTCACCCGGCATTGGTTGAAGCCCTGGCGCGCGAAGACCCGAACGGCGGCGTCGAGGATGACGCGGCGCTTCTCGGCCGCCAGCTTCTCGTTACGCGCCGACAATCGCGTCCTCCGGCCAGCGGTAGGCGGCGGGTCGGCGATTGGCCAGCGACGGCAGTTGCGTGCGGATCGCGGCCTGGGCGTCGAGGTCGAGGTCGGCGGTGATCACGGTCTCGGCATCCGCGGCCTGGGCCAGCACGAGGCCCCACGGGTCGACGATCATCGAGCGCCCGCCGGAGCGCAGGCCCTCGGCGTGCTCGCCCACCTGGTTGGCGGCGATGACGAAGCACTGGTCCTCGATCGCGCGTGCGCGCACGAGGATCTCCCAGTGATCGCGCGTGGTGGGCACGGTGAAGGCAGCGGGCACGGTGACGATGCGCGCACCGCGCACGGCGAGGATCCGATAGAGCTCGGGGAAGCGGACGTCGTAGCAGACGGTCAGCCCCAGCTCGACGCCGTCGGCCGTGGCGCTGACGACGACCTCGTCGCCGGGCGCCTCGTGGTCGGACTCGCGGTAGACGGTCCCCTCGACCTCGACGTCGAACATGTGGACCTTGCGGTAGGCGGCCTTGACCTCGCCGTCGGGCCCGATGTGCAGCGACGTGTTGCGGAGCTTCTCCTCGCCCTCCACGCGCTCGGCCACCGAGCCGGCGACGAGGTCGATGCCGAGATCGCGTGCCGCCTCGCGCGCCCACGTGATCGCCGGGCCGTCGAGCGGCTCGGCGCCGTCGCGCAGGTCGGCGCCGCGGCCGAGGAGGCTCCACTTCTCGGGCAGGACGACCAGCCGCGCGCCGTCGTTCGCCGCGCGCCGGACGAGGCGGTCGGCGACCTCGAGGTTGCGGGCCTTGTCCGGCGTCGCCGTGAGCTGGACCGCGGCTGCGCGTAGCACTGACGTAGGTCTCCTCCGAAGCTCGCCGCCCGCTCAGGTGCGGGCGGCCCTGGCTCGAATTGACTGATGAGTCAATCGCGAAGGAGGATAGCCCGAGGCGCGCCGCGGCGCCTGCCCGAGGCGCCCCGCGGCGCCTGCTTCGCGCGCGCAGGGTCACCCCGAGGCCCGTCTGCTGCACTACCGCTCGATGGTGCCGCTGCGACACGATCGCACGCTCGAGACCGACGCCGCGCTCGTGGCCGCCGCGCGCGGCGGCGACCGGGCCGCCTTCGCCGCCCTGGTCGTGCGCCACTACGACGTGCTGCTGGCCACCTGCCGGCGCGCGGCCGGTGACGCGGAGACCGCGGCCGACTCTGCCCAGGAGGCGGTGGTGACCGCGCTTCTCGGTCTCAACCGGCTGCGGCGCGACGCCAGCTTCGGCGCGTGGCTCGTGGGCATCGGCCTGAACCTGTGCCGCCGCGCGCTGCACGAGCGCGCGCGGTGGACCTGCCTTGAGGGGCACGAGCCGGCCGCCGGCGGGCCCGGGCCGCACGAGGCCGCCGAGGCGGCGCGCATCGCCGAGCGCGTGCGCGCCGCGATCGCCGCGTTGCCGCCCGGCCAGCGCGCCGCCGTGACGCTCTTTTACCTCGGCGGCCTCAGCCACACCGAGGTCGCCGGCCACCTCGACACGCGCCCCGGCGCGGTCAAGACCCGGCTGCACAAGGCGCGCGCGACGTTGCGCAGCGCCCTCACCGACGTCCACCGAGAGGAGCTGGGAATGCCGACACCCGTTCCCATGCGCATCGCCGACGTGCGCCGCCCGAGCGAACGCCCCGAGCGCCGGATCGTCGTGCTCGAGGAGATCGACGGCTCGCGCCGCCTGCCGATCTGGATCGGAACGCCGGAGGCGGACGGCCTCGTCGCCGTGCTGGAGGAGGTCGAGCTGCCGCGGCCGGGCCCCTACCACTTCGCCGACGCCCTGCTGCGGGCCACCGGCGCGAGCGTCGCCGAGGTGCGCGTGAGCCGGCTGGCAGAGCACATCTTCTACGCGAGCGTGATCCTGGCCGACGGCAGCGAGATCGACGCCCGGCCCAGCGACGCGCTCAGCCTGGCGCTCGTCACCGGCGCGCCGATCGCGGTCGCGCCGGCCGTCCTCGAGGCGACCGCGCGCTGCGAGCGGGAGCGCCCCGAGCTCGCGGCCGAGGCCACGGGCGCGGGCGACGGCGCCAGCGTCCTGGCCGACGAGGTGCGAGCGCGCGTGGCCGAGAACGCTCGCGAGCTCGCCGCGCTCAGCGAGCCAGGTGCATGAGAGCGTGCCGACGCCCGTCCGCAAGACTCATGCAAGCGCACCGTGGGGCACGAGCCAGCTGTGCTCGAGTGCGCTCACGCCGGCGATGCGCTCGTAGTCGCGGTCGTAGTGCACGAGGCGCACGCCGGCCAGCTCGGCCGCGGCCGCCAGCAGCAGGTCGGCCGGGGGCACACGGCGGTGCTGGTCCTCCGCGGCGAGCAAGAGCTGGACCTCGGATGCCCGTGACCACAGCTCGGCCGGCATCGGGACCGAGGCGAACGCGACCAGTCGACGCGCGAGCTCATGGGCTCGCCGCTCGTTCGGCGTCAGTCGAATCAGCTCGAGTACCACAAGCTCGCAGACCAGCACCCGGCCCGCCGCGACCTGCGCGTTGAACCACGTCGCGAGATGCGGAAAGCGCTTGTCTCGCACCCACGTCCAGACCCCTGTGTCGAACAACGCCGGGCGATCGAGCGCAGGAGGCGCCGGGACCTCAACCGTGCGCGCCAAGGCCGCGCTCCTGCCGGTTCCTCTCGACGTCGTCGGGCGTGCCGTCAACGTCGCGGACGACGTCGAAGTCGACGAGGACACGGCGTCGCACGACGTCTCGAAGCGCCGCGTTGATCGTCGCGCTCAGCCCGGTCGTTCCGAGCTCGGCCTGAGCCGCTTGCAGTGCCTGCTCGTCGACGTCAACCGTGGTGCGTCCCATGTGCATCAGATTACCGCATCATATGACAGGGTGGGTGATGCATTCAGGCGGCGGCTCCTGATGCCAGCAGGGCGGCGATCTCGTCCTCGCCGTAGCCGAGCGAGGCCAGGACCTCGCGGGTGTGCTCGCCGAGGGCCGGGGCCGGGCGGCGATTGGCGTCGCCGGGCGTGCGGGTGAGCTTGACGGGGACGCCGAGCAGGCGCACGGGGCGCCGGGCGCCGGGCTGGTCGAGCTCGACGACCATGTCGCGCGCGGCGACGTGCTCTGACTCGAGCGCCTCGTCCAGCTCGAGCACCGGCTCGAGGCAGCAGTCGTGCTCGGAGGCGAAGGCGCGCCACTCCTCGCGCGTGCGCTGGGCGATGACCGCCTCCACCTCGCGGTGGGCCGCGCTGCCGGCGCGGGCGCGGTGCTGGTCGATCAGGTCCTCGCGGCCAACGCCCCGACACCAGGCCTGCCAGAACTTCGGCTCCAGCGCGCCGAGGGTGACCCAGCCGTCGGCGCAGCGGTAGGGGCGATAGCAGACCAGTGCGCCGGCCAGCTCGAGGTCGCCACGCCGGGGCGCGACGCCGTTCGCCAGGTAGCCGGCCGCCACCATGGCCAGCCACGAGAGCGCGCCGTCGGCCATCGAGACGTCGACGAGCTGGCCCTCGCCGGAGTGGTCGCGCTCGCGCAGGGCGGCGAGGATGGCGAAGGCCGCCATGAGCGCTCCGCCGCCGAGATCGGCGATCTGGCCGGCCGGTTGCACGGGCGCGCCGCCGGCCTCGCCGGTCAGGCTCAGCAGCCCGACCAGGCCGAGGTAGTTCATGTCGTGGCCGGAGCGGTCGCGGTGCGGACCGTCCTGCCCGTAGCCCGTGATGGCGCAGTACACGAGGCGCGGGTTGACCTCGCGCAGCGCGTCGTACCCGACCCCGAGACGATCGAGCACCCCCGGGCGAAAGGACTCGAGCAGGACGTCGGACTCTCGGGCCGCCCGCCGCAGGACCTCGCGGCCACCGGCGCTCTTGAGGTCCAGGCGGACCGACCGCTTGCCGCGATTGAGCGCCATGAAGAGCGCCGACTTGGTCGAGTCCTCGACGCCCTCGTACTCGGGCGCCCATGAGCGCAGGTAGTCGCCCGCGCCCGTGTCCTCGACCTTTATGACGTCGGCGCCGAAGTCGGAGAGCAGCAGCGAGCAGAAGCCGCCGGGGAGCAGGCGGCTGAGGTCGAGGACGCGGAGGCCGTCGAGGGGCAGCGCCGTCATGCGTACCTTCGGCGCCGGCTGGCCCGCCACAGCACGTCCGGCTCCTCGAGGGCGTGGCCGGCGCCGATGGCCACGCAGGTGAGCGGCGAGTCGGCCAGGTGTGCGCGCATCCCCGTCTCGACTTCGACGCGGACGTCGAAGTTGCGCAGCAGCGCTCCCCCGCCGGCGAGGAGGATGCCGTCCCGCGCGATGTCGCCAGCCAGCTCGGGCGGCGTCTCCTCGAGCGTTGCCTGGACCGCGGCGAGGATGTCCGAGACCGGGCCCTCCAGCGCGCGGCGGATCTCCTCGCTCGTCAGCTCGAGCTCGCGCGGGAGCCCGGACACGACGTCGCGTCCGCGCACGCCGCTGACGAGCTCGGTCGACAGGGGCGCCGCGGATCCGATCGCCAGCTTGATCGCCTCCGCGCTCTGCGAGCCGATGGCGGTGACGTGCTGCGTGCGGATGTGCGCCGCGATCGCCTCGTCGAGGTCGTAGCCGCCGACGCGCACCGACCGCGAGAGGACGATCGCGCCCATGGAGATCACGGCCACCTCGCTCGTCCCTCCGCCAACGTCGATGACCATCCGCCCGACCGGCTCGCCGATCGCCACGCCGGCGCCGATCGCGGCCGCGATCGGCTCCTCGATGAGGTGCACGCGACGCGCGCCGGCGGAGAGCGCCGCCTCCTCGACGGCGCGGCGCTCCACCTCCGTGATGCCGGTGGGCGCGCACACCACCAGCCGGGGATGCGCCCGGCGGCGATCGAGCACCTTGCGGATGAAGTGGCGCAGCATCTGCTCGGTGATCTCGAAGTCGGCGATCACGCCGTGGCGCAACGGGCGGGTGGCCGAGATGTGCGCCGGGGTGCGGCCGATCATCCGCTGGGCGTCGAAGCCGACGGCCACGACCTCGTCGCTGCGCTCGTCGATCGCCACCACCGACGGCTCGGACAGCACGATCCCGCGCCCGTGCACGTGCACGACCGTGTTGGCGGTCCCGAGATCGATGGCCATATCGCGCGCGGACCGCCCCAAGCCCATTGGCGACAGGCTCGCAGAGCGAGAGGCGGTGACGCGAGCGGCCCGGGGCAAGCGGCCGTCGGCGCAAGGCCGGGCGGCCGTCGGCGCGAGCGGCCGCGCCGGAGTCGGGGACGCTGGCGGTCAGGCGGCCGTGAGGACGATCGGCTCACCGGCGGTGACCACGATCGTGTGCTCCTCATGCGCCGCGCGCGTGCCGTCGGCGGTGACCATCGTCCAGCCGTCGCCGGTGCCGACGACCTCGCGCGTGCCGCCCGCGAGCATCGGCTCGATGGTGAGGACGAGCCCTTCGTGCAGCGGCTGGCGCGCGCTGGCCTCGGCGTAGTTGTAGACCGTGGGAGGCTCGTGAAGGCTGCGCCCGATGCCGTGGCCGACGAGCTGCCGCAGGACGCTGAAGCCGCGGGCCTCGGCGATCCGCTCGACTGTCGCGCCGACGTCGCGGACCGTCGCTCCGGCGGTGGCGGCCGCCATCCCCCGCGCGAGGGCCGCGCGCGTCGCCGCGATAAGGCGCGTGTCCGTGCCCGCGTCGGGCTCGACGACGATGGTCGTGGCGGTGTCGCCGAAGTAGCCGTCGAGCTCGACCGCGACGTCGAGCTTGACGAGGTCGCCGGCGCGCAGCCGGCGCGGACCGGGGATCCCGTGGACGACCTCGTCGTTGAGGCTGATGCAGATGGCGCCGGGGAAGTTGTAGGTAACGATCGGTGCCGAGCGAGCGCCGGCCTCACGCATGCGCTCGGCGGCGAGCGCGTCGAGCTCGGCCGTGCTCACGCCGGGCGCCACGGCCCCGCGCACCACGCGCAGGACGTCGGCGGCCAGCGCACCGGCGCGCCGAAGCCCCGCGAGCTGCTCTGGCGTGTCGACGGACATGCGTCCCAGGCTACTGCGCGCGGAGGGCCGCTCGGCGGCGGCGCCCGGAGCGGCCGGCGGAGGGGCGACTCGCGCGGGGCGGCGGCGCGCGGTGCGGCCGGCGGAGGGGCGGCCCGCGCGGGGCGGGCGCGGCCGGCGGAGGGGCGGCCCGCGCGGTGCGGCCGCCCCGCTCAGCCGCTGGGCATGTCCTCCCGGCGCGGCATCCCGCCCTGGGCGCCGCGGCGGGTGACGCTGACGGCGGCCGCGCGCGTGGCCCAGCGGGCGGCCTCGACGAGCTCGGCGCCGTCGGCCAGCGCCTGCACGAGCGCGCCGCAGAAGGCGTCGCCGGCGCCGGTGGTGTCGAGGGCCTCCACGCGCGGGGCGGCGATTCGCTCGACGCGGTCGCCTTCGACGACGACCGCGCCCTCGGCGCCGAGGGTGACGGCGACCGCCCGTGCGCCCCGCACGCCGCGCGCGAGCTCGACCGGATCACCGGGGCGACCGGCGAGGGCCTCGAGCTCGCCGCGGTTGGGCACGAGCACGTCGACCGGTCCGGCCAGCGCCCGGGCCGGGGCCGGGTTGAGGACGACCGTCCCGCCGGCCGCCGCGATCGCGGCGGCGACCGCGTCCTCGGGCACCTCGTGCTGGAGGAGCGTGACCGACGCGCCCGCAAGCACGTCGCTCGCGACGCGCACGTCGTCGTCGCCGACACGCGCGTTGGCGCCCGGACTGACGACGATCGTGTTCTCACCGCGCGCGTCGACCGCGATCAGCGCCATCCCCGTGGGCGCCGCGGCGTCCTCGCGGACATGGGTCACGTCGACTCCCTCCCGCGCCAGCCCGTCGCGCAGCCGCCGACCCGCATCGTCGGCTCCGACACGGCCCACGAGCGCGACGTCGGCGCCCAGGCGGGCCGCGGCCACCGCCTGGTTGGCGCCCTTGCCGCCCGGCAGCTCGCGCCGATCGCCGCCCACGACGGTCTCCCCCGGCGCGGGCTGGCGCTCGACCTCGACGACGACGTCGAGGTTGATCGACCCCACGACGGCGATCACAGCGCCGCGATCGCCCCCACCACGAGGTCCCAGAAGCGCGGAGCGTCGAGCTCCATGGCCACGCGCGCGTTGGCCGGCTGCCCGAGCCGGTCGTGAAGGTCGACGACCGTGGCGCCGCGCGTCCAGCGCCCCTCGGTCTCGATGGCCACGAAGACCTCGTCGCAGCGGACCAGCGAGGGATCGATCACGAGCGCGAGAGCGCACGGGTCGTGCACCGGCGGCCCGGCGAAGCCGAAGACGTTGCGGTAGGTGTCGGCGAAGAAGGAGAGCCAGCCCACCGCGGCTTCGGCCACGGGCGTGCCGAGCTCGCGCAGACGCTCCACGACGGGGGGCGTCGCCTGCGCCTGGTGCGTCAGGTTGAGGCCGACCATGGTCAGCGGCACGCCGCTCGCGAAGACGAGCTCGGCCGCCTCGGGGTCGACCAGCGCGTTGAACTCGGCATAGGGCCGCGTGTTGCCCCGCTCCGTCGAGCCGCCCATCCACACGATCTCCTCGACCGCCTGCGGCGCCTGCTCGAGCAGCGCCGCCACGTTCGTCAGCGGCCCGGTGGCCACCACCGTCGCGGGGCCGCGTGCCGCCATGAGCTCGACGGCGCCCCGCGGGTCCAGGTCGACGATCGGCTCCGGCAGCTCGGCCCCGTCCAGCCCGCTCTCGCCGTGGACCTCGAGCGCCGTGATGAGCTCGCCCTTGCGCGGGCGCGCCGCTCCCGCCGCGACGGGCACGTCGGTCAGCCCGGCGAGCGTCATGACCCGCCGGGCGTTCAGCGTGACCTTGTGGAGCTCGGCGTTCCCCCCGACCGTCGTCACCGCGCGCAGGTCGACCGCATCGCGCCGCCCGGCGGCCAGGAGGATCGCGATCGCGTCGTCGTGACCGGGGTCGCAGTCGAGCAGGACCGGGCGAGGCGGACGGTCGTTCACGGCAGCAGCGGCTCGACCATGGTGGCCACGCGGCGCGCCAGCGCCGGGGCCGGGAAGTCGGTGATCTCGACCCCGATGACGTCGGCCGCCTCGGCGACCTCGGCCAGCAGCGTGCGCAGCCCGCCGTCGCTGAAGCCGCCGTCGACCGGCCAGTGCAGGCCGGGCATCACCCTGGGGTCGAGCACGTCGAGGTCGAGGTGCACGAAGACCTCACGGTCGGCCAGCAGCTCGGCCAGCCGCGACGGGCGCTCGACCAGGCCCAGGCCGTGCGTCTCGACCAGCACGCGCTCGCCCGCGTCGACGCTGCGGACCCCGCACATGACGACGCGGGCGGGATCGATCGTCCCGTTCTCCAGGCCGGCGTCCCACGCTCCGCACGCGGCGGCCAAGCACATGCCGCCGAGGAAGCCCGATGGCGTGGTCTGCGGATCGTTGAAGTCAGGGTGGGCGTCGAGCCAGAGCACCCAGGCCTCGGAGCGCAGCCGCACCATCGCCGGCAGCGTCGTGATGCAGATCGAGCAGTCCGACGCGGTGAGCACCGGGAAGTCGCCCGCAGTCAGGGCGTCCTCGACCTGGCCGCCCGCCTCGAGCAGGCAGCCGCGCGCGTCACGCAGGTCGTCGTCGAAGCGCGTGTCGGCGGGCTCGCCCGGCGTCCCGATCATCCGCGCCTCGACGCCCATCCGGTCGGCCAGCGCTCGCGCCAGCTCCTGGGCACCGTCGGACGTCGCGGCGATGCGATCCGACGTGCGGCACAGGAGCGCGCTCACCGCCCCTTCCACTGCGGCTCCCGTTTCTCGAAGAAGGCCTTGACGCCCTCCTGGACGTCCTCCGTGGACAGCGAGATGGCAAGCCGCGCGCGCAGGAACTCCCACGCCTCCTCGAGCCCCATGTCCTCCTGGCGCCAGAGCGCGTCCTTGCCGAGCTTCATGGCCACCGGTGACTTCGCCGCCAGCCGCTGCGCCCACTCCCCGACGGCGCCGTCGAGCTCGTCGTGGGCGACGACGCGGTTGACGATGCCGACCCGCTCCGCCTCCGCCGCGTCGATGCGCTCGCCCAGCAGCAGCATCTCGACCGCCTTCTTGCGCGGCACGTTGCGCACGATCAGCGCCAGGATCATGAACGGGAAGGCGCCGACGTTGATCTCGGGAGTGCCGAACGTGGCCCGCTCGGAGGCGACGATGAGATCGCAGGCCAGCGCCAGCCCGAAGGCGCCGGCCAGGCAGTGCCCGCCGACCGCGCCGATCACGGGCTTGCCCAGCTCTCCGATCAGGGCGAACAGGCGCGGGAAGCGCTCGGTCGCGGCGTGCTTGTGCACGAGCGGCACGTCGGCCGCGAAACCCGCCAGGTTGGCGCCTGAGCTGAACGTGGTCTCGTGCGTCGAGGCCAGCACCACGCAGCGCACCGCGTCGTCGTCGCGGGCGGCCGTGAAGGCGGCCAGCAGGTCGTCGAGCAGCTCGTCGGAC
>DASVFT010000176.1:0-13227 GCA_036379935.1 Solirubrobacteraceae bacterium
CCCTGCAGAACCAGGCCGTGACCGACTTCGCGCTCAACGGCACCGGGCCGGTCTTCGCCGGCAAGCTCTTCCCGTTCGTGTTCATCACCATCGCCTGTGGCGCGCTGTCGGGGTTCCACGCGCTGATCGCCTCGGGCACGACGCCGAAGATGATCGAGAAGGAGTCGCAGGTCCGGTTCATCGGCTACGGCGCGATGCTCATGGAGTCCTTCGTCGCCGTGATGGCGATCATCGCGGCGTCGATCATCGATCCCGGGCTCTACTACGCGATGAACGCGCCGGCCGCCGTGGTCGGCGACACCGTCAAGTCGGCTTCGCAGGCGGTGAACGGGCTGGGCTTCCAGATCTCGCCGCAGGCGCTGGCGTCCGCGGCGCACGACGTGAAGGAGCAGACGCTCGTCGCGCGCACCGGCGGCGCCCCCACGCTGGCCATCGGGATGTCGGAGATCTTCTCCAGCGCCACCGGAAATGCGCTGAAGGCCTTCTGGTACCACTTCGCGATCATGTTCGAGGCCCTGTTCATCCTCACGACGGTGGACGCGGGCACGCGGGTCGGCCGCTTCATGCTGCAGGACACGCTCGGCAACGTCTGGAAGCCGCTGGGGCGCGTGAGCTGGAAGCCCGGCGTGTGGCTGGCGAGCGCCATCGTCGTCGGCGCGTGGGGCTACTTCCTCTACACGGGCGTCACCAACCCGCTGGGCGGGATCAACCAGCTGTTCCCCCTGTTCGGCATCGCCAACCAGCTGCTGGCGGCCGTCGCCCTCACGGTCGCGACGACGATCCTCATCAAGTCCGGGCGGCTGAAGTGGGCATGGGTGACGGCGCTGCCACTGGCGTGGGACGCCGTGGTGACCCTGACCGCGAGCTACCAGAAGGTCTTCTCGGACAACCCGAAGCTGGGCTTCTTCGCCCAGCGCGACAAGTTCCAGGAGGCGCTGGACAAGGGCCAGGTGCTGCCGCCGGCCAAGAGCCTCGACGACATGCACCAGGTCGTCACCAACTCGACGGTCGACGGCATCCTGGCGGCGCTGTTCGCTGTCATGATCATCGTCGTGATCCTCGACGCGTCGCGCATCTGGTTCCGCGTCATCGTCGGCCGCCGGACGCTTGAGACCTTCGAGTCGCCGTTCGTGGCATCGAAGCTCTACGCCCCCGCCGGCTTGTTCCCCACGGCCGAGGAGCGCGCCGTACTCGCCGGCGCCGGCCACGGCGGTGCGGTGCACACCGATCGCTTCACGCGTGAGACCGACGAGGCCGAGATGACCTCGCCACGGGGTGGCCCGTGAGCGCCGCGCCCGGTGAGCCCAAGGTGCGCGGCGTGGCGCGCGGGATCCGCTGGTTCCTGCGCGAGGTCGCAGGTGAGACGGCGTACGACCACTACGTCGAGCACGTGCGGCGCGAGCACCCTGGCGCCATGGTCATGTCGCGCCGCGACTTCGAGCGCTGGCGCCAGGACGATCGCAACGACAACCCGAGGGCGCGCTGCTGCTAGCGGCGCGCCCTACGAGACGAGCGCGAAGCCACGGTTCAGCAGCTGGGTCGCCTGGCGTCCCGGGTCGGGTGAGTGCAGCAGGACCACGCCGAGGCGCCGGCCGTCGCGCTCGGCGGCGGCCACCAGGCAGCGTCCGGCCGCGTCGGTGTAGCCGGTCTTGATCCCGATCGCGCCCGGATAGCCGGTGCGCAGCAGCGGGTTGTTGTTGTTGAGGTAGAGCCGCCCGCCCTTGATGGGAAACGGCAGCAGCGCGTGCCGGCGCTTGACGATGCGCGCCAGGCGCGGCTGGTCGAGCACCGCGCGTGACAGCGCCGCGAGGTCGATCGCGCACGAGTGGTTGCCGGCGTCGACGAAGCCATCGGGCGAGGAGAACTGCGTGCACTCCAGGCCGAGGTCGCGGGCGCGCGCGTTCATGCGCTCGACGAAGTGGGCGACGGTCCCGCTCATGCGCTGGGCCAGCGCGATGGCGGCATCGTTGCCCGAGGGCAGCAGCAGCCCGTTGAGCATCGTCTCGAGCTTGACGCGCCTGCCCTTGGGCAGCAGTCCGATGCCCGAGCCCTTGTAGGCCAGCGCCTCCTTGGTCACGCGGACCATGTCGTCGGGCCGCGAGCGCTCGACGACGAGCAGCGCGGTCATCATCTTGGTCAGGCTTGCGATCGGCAGCACGCGATCGGGGCGCCAGCGCCAGAGCACCCGTCCGGTATCGAGGTCGAAGAGCAGCCCGCTGCGCGGCGGATGCTTCAAGGCGACCACGACGGGGTCGGGAGCGGCCGCCAGCTGGAGGTTCAACGGCCGGCTGCCGGGGTCGGCGGCCTGGACGGGACCGTTGGCCACCTGGAGCGGCGCAGGCACCGTGCGCGGTGGCCGTCCGTCGCGCGTGCCACCGCCGGCGGACGAGCCGCCGCAGCCGGCGAGCGCCACCAGCGCCACGAGGACCCCCAAGCGCCTCATGCGCGGGGAGGATGCAGCAACGCCCCGATGATGCCGAACCCCAATATGGCCAGGACGAGCGCGGACAGCGCGGTGAGGATGTCCACGCCGCCCTCCAGCGCGGCGTTGATGGTCAGCGCCAGCAGGCCGCCGACGAACACCAGGGCGATCACCAGGATCGTCCTGCGCACGTCAGTACACGGGGTACTTGGGCTGGCCGTAGGCGGCGCTTCGCCGTTTGGCGAACAACTGGACGGCCGCCAAGCCAAAGACGAACCCGCCCACGTGGGCGAAGTAGGCCACGCCGCCTCCGCCGCCGGTCGGGCTGGTGAGGTCGATGGCGCCGAAGAGCGCCTGCTCGGCGAACCAGATGAAGAGGAAGAGGAAGGCGGGGAGCTCGATGAAGGTGAAGAAGATGAACAGGAAGATCAGCGTGAGCACGCGCGCGCGTGGATAGAGCACGATGTAGCCGCCGAGGACGCCCGCGATCGCGCCCGACGCACCGAGCGTCGGCGTGGTCGAGTTGGGGCCGATGAGGGTCTGGAGCGCCAGCGCGGCGAGGCCGGCCAGCAGGTAGAAGACGATGAAGCGCACCGGCCCCATCGAGTCCTCGACGTTGTTGCCGAAGATCCACAGGAAGAGCATGTTGCCGCCGAGGTGCAGCAGCCCGGCGTGCGTGAACATCGAGGTGAGGATCGTCGCCCACGTGGGGATGCCGCCGTCGGGCAGAGTCTTGCTACACGCGATCGCCGAGCCTTGGCGGACGAGATCGCAGTGCTGGCCGGGGTGCGTCAGCTCGTAGGGGACCGCGCCGTAGTGGAAGAGCGCGGACTGCTTGAGCGAGTTGCCGGTGAAGTCGATCCCCGTCTTCGGCTGGAGGAACAGGTACACGAACGTGTTGATGACGATCAACGCGATCGTGACGACCGGCAGTCTGTCGGTCGGGAGGTTGTCCTTGAGCGGGAACAACGCCGGGGAGGCTACCCGGCGCGGAGCCTGCCCTACTCGACGACCAAGGAAAGGCGCCGTTCGTGCACCGAGCGTCCGAGCGACGCGTGCACGAGCAGGCTGTAGCGCCCGCTGCGCAGGTGGTGCGTGCGCCTCAGCGGCAGGCGCGCGGGGTCGGAGCTGACGCGCGCCGCGGCCCGGGCGTAGATGCGCCCGGCGCGGGTCAGCGCGATCTGCACCATCGCCCCGCGCAGGCCGCCCACGCGGCAGCTCACGTGCCTCGCCCTCAGCCCGCAGCGGAGCTTGACCGAGCGGTGCGTCGAGCTCGACTGGCCGCCGGGCGAGCTGCCGACCGCGGTGGGGATGGGGATCGGGGCGGCTGCCGTGGAGAGCGTGCTGCCGCTGTCGACGACCGTGCCGAAGCTCTGCGCCCAATAGGCCTGCCATCCGGCGACGCCGATGCCCGTGGCGCGGTATTCGGGGCGCTCGATGTTCTCGCGGTGGCCGGGCGAGGCCAGCCAGCCGTTCACGACGTCCTGCGCCGTCTGGTAGCCCGTCGCGATGTTCTCGCCCCAACTGGCTCGCGCGTACCCGCAGGCCGCCAGGCGCTCCTCGGGGCTGCGGGCCACCGGCGCGGGGTCGTCGTGCGACATGTAGCCGAAGGCCGCCATGTTGCGCGCCTTCCACGTCGCTGCGGCCGTCAACGTCGGGGACACCGCAAGCGGCTGGAGTCCGAGGTGGGCGCGGTGGGCGTTGACGAGATCCAGGACCTGCGCGGCCAGGTCCGTGCGGGCCGCCGGCCACGTGGCCGCGGGCGTGCAATCGCCGGCCGCCGTAGCGGGGGTGACGTTGACGCTGACGGTTGCAGCACACAGCACGGCTGCGAGCAGCACGACGCGACGACGAGGCAAGCGGCATCTCCTGCCATGTCGGGGGGAACGGAACCTCTCCGTGGTCCGAAGGTGCGGGAACTTACGCCCGTCTCCTGCAAGGCAGGAGCGCTTTGCGACGGCCGGCAGCGGATATCCACCGAATGGCGCAAATTGCGGGATAACCGAACGGCGCGAACGGGCGAGCGCGCACGATTTCGCGGTGAATGGGACCTTCAATCAGCGGACGCGCGCCAACCTCGGCGATCAGTCCGCCGCGCCTGCTAAGGCCGCGGCCAGGGACCCTGAGGGTCCCGCGGCCAGGCCCTAGAGGGCCGCGGCCAGGGGCCCCAAGCCCGGCCGCTCCTGCTCGATGTGCGTGTCGGCGTGGTAGCTCGAGCGCACGAGCGGGCCCGCGGCGATGTGGTCGAAGCCGAGCCCGTACGCGGCCTGCTCGAGGGCCTTGAACTCGTCGGGATGCCAGTAGCGCACGACCGGCAGGTGCTGCTCGGTGGGACGGAGGTACTGCCCCACCGTGAGGACCTGCACATCGTGCTCGCGCAGCAGCGCGAAGGCCTCGACCATCTCGTCGTGCGTCTCGCCGAGCCCCACCATGAGGCCCGACTTCGTCACGACCTCGTCGCCGCCCATCTCCTTGGCGTTGCGCAGGACGCGCAGCGAGCGCTCGAACCGCGATCCGCGCCGCGCCACCGGGTACAGCCGCGGGACGACCTCGACGTTGTGGTTGAACACGTCGGGGCGCTCGGCGATGACCTTCGCCAGCGGCATCTCCTGGCCGCGGAAGTCGGGCGTCAGGACCTCGACCTTGCAGTTGGGCGCCTGGCGGCGGATCTGGCGGATGACGCCCACGAAGGCGCCGGCGCCGTAGTCGGGCAGGTCGTCGCGGTCGACGCTCGTGATGACCGCGTGGCGCAGGCCCATCCGCGCCACGCTGCGCGCGACGCGCGCGGGCTCGAGCGGGTCGTTCCACGTCGGCTTGCCCGTCTTGACGTTGCAGAAGCCGCAGCGGCGCGTGCACGTGTCGCCGAGGATCATGAACGTCGCCGTGCCGCGCTCCCAGCAGTCGCCGATGTTCGGACACGCGGCCTCCTGGCAGACCGTGTGCAGGTTCTCGGCCTCGATGCGGTGGCGCAGCTCACGGTAGCGCGGGCTGCCGGGCGCCGGGACCTTGAACCAGGCGGGCTTGCGGTCGCGCAGGCCGACCACGTCGCTGCCCAGGACCTGCCGCACGTCCATGCCGCCCGGGTTGGCGCGCGACCGCGTCTTGTGCTCGCGCTGGATCATGGCCCGGGACGATACAACTCGCTCCGATGCCCCTTGCCGGCGCGCCGCCACCCCCGCCGATCGTGCGCCACTACATCCCGTACCCCGCGCAGCGCAAGCGCGAGATGCGCGCCTACGCGCGCCGCCACTACGGCATCGACGACTGGCGCCTGCGCGACCCGAAGGTGATCGTCGAGCACGTCGCGGTCGCCGGCTCGACGAGCGCCGTCTTCGCCATCTTCGCCCCCGACGTCGCCGACGTCGAGCTGCACGAGCTGCCTGGCGTGTGCTCGCACTTCGTGGTCGGGGCCGACGGCACGATCGTGCAGATGGTGCCGCTGTCGATCATGTGCCGCCACACGGTGGGACTGAACTACACCGCGATCGGCATCGAGCACGTGGGCTACCGCGACGCCGACGTCCTGGGCGACGCGCGGCAGCTCAGAGCGTCGCTGCAACTGACGCGCTGGTTGCGCTGCCGCTTCGGCATCGCGGTGAGGAACGTCATCGGCCACAACGAGTCGCTGTCCTCGCCCTATCACCGCGAGCGCGTCGTGGCCCTGCGCCACCAGACCCACGGCGACTGGGTCCGCGCCTCGATGCGGCGCTACCGCGCGCGGCTGCGCACGCTGTCCTGCGGGACATAGGATCGCGGGCATGGAGGAGGGGATCACCCGCGCCCGCCTGGCCGAGGATCCCGGCGAGCGCTTCGTGTCGCTGCGCCGAGAGCTCGGGGTGACGACGTTCGGCATGAACCAGATCGTTCTCGAGCCGCGGCAGCGCGGGCGCATCCACCGCCACCGCGAGCAGGAGGAGGTCTATCTCGTGCTCGAGGGGACGCTGACCTTGGTCGTCGAGGGCGAGGACCATGTCCTCGAGCGCGGCGAGGTGGTGCGCGTGGCGCCCAGCGTGCGCCGTCAGCTGGTCAACCGCGGACCGGCGCGGCTGGTCCTGCTGGCGCTGGGCGGCGCCAGCGAGCACGTCGGCCGCGACGGCGAGGCGTGGAGCGACTGGAGCGGTCCGGGTCCGGCGCCGCCGCAGGAGGTGCCGTTGCCGGAGGATCTTCCCGGCTAGGCAGGAACCGGCGCAGCGTCGATCGCCGTCTCCAGGCGCGCGCGAGAGACGAGGCGCTGGCGGCGGCCGAAGGCCTCGGCGAAGCGGTAGGCCATGCGCTTGCGGAAGCACGGCAGGCGGGCGCCGGCTCCGAGCTCGCGCTCGATGGAGGTCATCTGCACGCCGGGCAGGCCGCAGGCCACGACCCAGCCGAACGGCGCGAGGTCGTTGTCGACGTTGACCGCGAAGCCGTGCGTGGTCACCTCGCGCGAGCGATGGACGCCGATCGACGCGATCTTCCGATCCTCGATCCACGCGCCGATGAGCTCGCGACCCTCGCTGGAGCGCCCGCGCGCCGTCCCTACGCCCTCGTCGGCCAGGGCGGCGACGATGGCCTGCTCCATGGTGCTCACGTAGGCCATGAGGTCGGTGACGCGCATGATCGGGTAGCCGACGAGCTGTCCCGGGCCGTGGTAGGTGAGCAGGCCGCCTCGGTCGACGTCGACGATGTCCAGCCCCTGCGCCCGGTACCACTCCTCGCCCATGACGAGCTCGCCCGGCTGCGAGCGCCGGCCCCGCGTGTAGACGGGTGGGTGCTCGAGCAACAGGACGGTGTCGGGGATCGCGTTGGCCTGGCGCGCGGCGCGCACGCGCTCCTGCAGCGCGTGCGCCTCGCGATACTCGACGAGGCCGAGGTGGACGGTCCAGAGCTCGTCGGCCATCACCTCATGATGGCACTATCGGCCGCATGCCCAACACGCTCGTGATCACCAAGGTCGGGCCCGAGGCCGATCGCATCCTCGACGCGTTCCAGGAGCGCACGAAGCTCGCGGCACGCGACGGCGAGACGGCGCGCATCTTCACCTTCGAGGGCGCCGGGCACGGCGTCGACGTGGCCGCGACGCTCGACGCGATCGACCCGGCCTGGGCCGATCACGTCGAGGTGGCCACTCAGGTGTGACTACACGCTCTCGATCCGGCGCTTGATGGCGGCCAGGAACTGGGCAGCCAGGGCGCCGTCGAGCGCGCGGTGGTCCCAGGAGAGGCCGAGGACCGTGACCGGCCGGATGGCGATCGAGTCGTTGCCGTCCTCGTCGGTGAGCACGACGGGGCGCTTGACGACCGCCTCGAGGTCGAGGATGGCCACCTGCGGCTGGTTGATGACCGGCGTGGCCATGATCGACCCGAACTGGCCGGGGTTGGTGATGGTGAACGTGCCGCCCTGCACGTCGTCGGGGGTCAGGGTGCGCGAGCGTGCGGCTCCCGCGATCTCCTTGATGCGCTTCGAAAGGCCCTCGACCGAGAGGTCCTGCGCTGAGCGGATCACCGGGACGATGAGGCCGTCGTCGCCCAGCGAGACGGCGATGCCGAGGTTGACGTCGTGGTGGACGGTGTGCTCCTCGCCCTGGAGCCAGGCGTTGAGCGCGGGGTACTCGCGCAGCGCGTCGATGGCGGCGCGCGCGACGTAGGGGAGCGCGGTGAGCCCGGCCGGGCGTCGCGCGCGCTCCACGCGCGACATGTCGGCCTCGATCCACGTCGTGCAGGTCGCCGCGGTGTCGAGCGAGCGCTTCATGTGCTCGCCGACGGTCCTGCGCATGCGCGAGAGCGGTGCCGCGGCGGGCGGCTCGTAGACGCCTGCCGGAGCGGACGGCGCCGTCGCCGGCGCGGGCGCCGGCTTCGGCGCCGGCGGCTCGGGCCGGTAGGGCGACTCGATGTGCAGCGGCGGCTCCTCGGCCACCGCGCCGCCCCCGTTCTCGATGAAGGCGAGGACGTCCTGCTTGCGCACGCGGCCACCGCGACCGGTGCCGTGCACCCGGTCGAGGTCGACCCCGTGCTCGGCCGCGATGCGCTGCACGACCGGGGAGTAGCGCCGAACGCCCGGCGCCGGGCGCTCGCGCGCGGGCGCATCGCCGGGCGTCGCCGTGCCGGGCTCGGGCGACGGCGTCGCCGTCGACTCCACCGGCGTCTCGCCCTTGGCCGCGGCCGCTTCGCTCGCCTCCGCGCCGCCGTTCTGCTCGGCGGCGTGGGGCTGCCCGGGCTTGGCGTCGGTCGACAGCCGCGCCAGCACCGTCCCGACGTCGACGGTCGTCCCGGGCTCGACGACGATCTCGGTCACCCGCCCGGCGGCGGGCGACGGGACCTCGGTGTCGATCTTGTCGGTCGAGATGTCGACGATCGGCTCCTCGTACTCGACCCAGTCGCCGACCTGCTTGCGCCACTCGACGATCGTCCCTTCGGAGACCGAGACGCCCATCTGGGGCATGACCACCTCGACCGTCGAGGTCTCAGTATTCGAGGAGCTCACGGGCGGCCTCCTTCACGCGGTCGACGCTGGGCAGCAAGGCCTGCTCGAGGGGGGGCGAGAACGGGATCGGCACGTCGGGCGTGGCCACGCGCCGCACGGGCCCGTCGAGGTCCTCGAAGCCCTTCTCGGCGATGACGGCCGCCACCTGCGCTCCGGCGGCGCACATCTGGTTGGCCTCGTCGACGATCAGGACCTTCGAGGTCTTGCGCACGCTGGCCAGGATCGCGTCCTCGTCGAGGGGGACGAGCGAGCGCAGGTCGAGCACCTCGACCGAGGCGCCGTCGAGGTCCTCGGTCGCCTCGAGCGCGGTGTGGAGCATCGCTCCGTAGGCGATGACCGTGAGGTCGGTCCCCTCCCGCGCCACGCGGGCCGTGAACGGCGTCTCGTAGACGCCGTCGGCGACCTCGCCCTTCACGCGCCGGTAGAGGTGCTTGTGCTCGAGGTAGACGACCGGGTTGTGGTCGCGGATGCTCGAGATCAGCAGGCCCTTGGCGTCCTCCGCCGTCGAGGGCGCGACGACCTTCAGGCCGGGCGCGTGCATGAACCACGCCTCCGGGTTCTGCGAGTGGAAGGGGCCTCCGGAGAACCCGCCGCCGCTGGGAAGCCGCACCGTGATGTTCACCGGCAGCCCCTGGCGGTAGTAGAGCTTGCCGGCCACGTTGACGAGCTGGTCGAAGCCGCAGGAGATGAAGTCGGCGAACTGCATCTCGGCGATCGGCCGCAGGCCGACGACCGCGGCGCCGATGGCGGTGCCGATGATCCCCGCCTCGGCCAGCGGCGTGTCCATCACGCGGTTCGGGCCGAACTCGTCGATGAACCCGTCGGTGACCTTGAACGCGCCGCCGAAGACGCCGATGTCCTCGCCCATGACGAGCACGCGCTCGTCGGCGCGCATCTCCTCGCGCATGGCGTCGGAGATGGCCTGCAGGTAGGTCATGGTCGCCATCAGCGCCTGCCTCCGGCGAATCCGCTCCACGGCGCGTTGCCGTCGCCGAGCAGGACCTCCTCGGGGCCGTCGTGGAACAGGCGGTGCGTCGCGGTCTCCGGGTCGGGCATCGGCATGGCCAGCGCCTCCTGCGTGCCCTGCTCGATGGCGGCGGCCACCTCCTCACGCACCGGGCCGGTGTCGACGCCCGCCTCGCGCAGACGAGTCTCCTGGCGCTCGATCGGGTCCTTCTTGCGCCACTCCTCGACCTGCTCCTTGGGCACGTACTTCATGTCGTCGTGCGCGGCGTGGCCGTGCATGCGCATGGTCACGGCCTCGAGCAGGGTCGGTCCCTCGCCGGCCAGCGCCCGCTCGCGCGCGCGCCGCGTGGCCTCGAACATGGCTTCCACGTCGTTGCCGTCGACGGTCTCGCCGGGGAAGCCGTAGCTCGCCGCGCGCTCGACGGGGTCGACGGCGAACTGGCTCGTGGTGGGCGTCGAGTAGGCGTACTGGTTGTTCTCGAGGACGAAGATGACCGGCAGCTTCTGCACGCCCGCCCAGTTCATGGCCTCGTGGAAGTCGCCGCGCGAGGTCGAGCCGTCGCCGAACCACGTGATCGCGCAGCGCTCCTCGCCGCGCAGCTTGAAGGCCATTGCCATCCCGGTGGCCACGAGCATCATGTCGGGCAGCATTGAGACCATCCCGACGCAGCCCAGGCGGTAGTCGCCGAAGTGCACGTTGCCGTCGCGCCCGCCGGTGACGCCGCCCTCGCGGCCCATGTACTGGGCCAGCACGCGCGCTGGCGTCACGCCACGGACGAGGTGGCCGCCGAGGTCGCGGTGCAGAATGCACAGCCGGTCCTGTGCGCTCATCGCGAACGTCGAGCCCACCGACACGGCCTCCTGGCCGAAGCCGTCGTAGAACGAGCCGGGCACTTTGCCCTGCCGGTAGAGGTTCATCGCGCGCTCCTCGATGCCCCGCATGAGCAGCATGTAGCGCAGGAGCGCGACGCGATCATCGAGCGTCAGATGCTCGGAGACGGCTCCCGCCGCCTCCTCGCCCGCCGTCTTCGTTGCCATCAGGCTTGTCGTTCCCTTCGTGGTCGGGGACCCGCGCGGGATCGCCGCACCTCGGCCCGTGCCTCGCGCCCGGGGCCGGGATCGCCGGACCGCGCGGGTGCGCCTCTCACTCAGTCCGGGGAGGGTATCCGACCCCTACCCTTGGAGGATGAACGAGGCGCTGTGGCGAAGCCGCCTGCGCTGGAGGCTGCGCGGAGCGATGCTGTGGCCGGCGTTCGTGGTCGCGGTGGCGGTCGATGCCCTCCTCCTCGAGCTGCTCCCGATCGAGGGCGACGAGGGCCCGGGCCTGTTCGCGGCCGCGATCCTCGCGGGATTCCTGAACCTGTTCGTCGTGGCGGTGGCGGCGCCGCTGGCGGGGCGAGGGCTGCGCCGCTGGCGACGCGGAACGCCGACGGTCGTCGCCACCGACCAGGCCGGAACGGCGCTGCTGGTGCTCGTCGCCGTGCTGGTCGCGCTCCTCGGGTTGTCGCATCGCCCCGTCGTCCGCCGAGCCGACGCCGATCTCGCCACCCAGGCCGTCGCCGCGCGCCGCTTCGTCCTCGACCACGCGCCGCCCCCGTACCGGCGCAACGTCGATCGTCTGAGCACGTGGAAGCAGGGCCCGAGCCTCTACCGCACCTGCGTCCGCGGTCCGGAGCCGCGCCGAGCGTTCTGCATGATCGTCAGGACCGACCGCTCCCCACCGACCGTCGTCCGCGACCGCGACCAGCGCCCCAACGCGACGGCGGCGGGGACGGACGCCGCGGCGCGGCGCTAGGTGCGGCAGCCGCCGGCTCTCGGCCAGCGGCCCGCTCTCCGCCGCGCGCGCCGCTCTTCGCCGCGCGCGCCGCCAGCGGCCCGCTCTTCGCCGCGGCTTCCGGTCCCCCGCGGCCAGGGCAATGAGGGAGAGGGGTGTGCGTGTCTCGTGACGAATCGCGCGTCCGCCGTCGCAGGTGCGGCCTGCTCGCGAGGGGTGGGCTGCATTGGCAGTCACTATGACGCTCAATGCAGCCCACCCCCCGCTTTCGCCCTGGCCGCCACGCCAAGATGTTGCGGAACACGCGCGGGGTGCGCACGAGGTGTGGAGCGTTTGGGATTGCCGGCCACGAGCGCGAGCGGACGGCGGCATGCGGCGGCGCCTCGCCCGGGCTCGTTCCCCTCGGTGCCCTGGCCGCGAAGTGGCGGCGCGGTACGCGGATGACGTGGCGGGCGGCGCGCTCAGGCCGCGTAGTCGCCGGCGCCCAGGAAGTGCAGCGAGACGTAGGGCTCGTCGCCCACGACCCACGAGTCGTGCCCGGGGGCGACGTAGAAGAGCTCGCCGGGGTTCATCACGCGCTCCTCGCCGTCGTCCATCAGCACCGCGGCGCGGCCGGAGAGGACGAGGCCCACGTGCTCGACCTGGCAGCGCGCGTCGGGATCGCCGCCGACGTGCAGCGACCAGCGCCAGCCCGGCTCGTAGGTCGCGCGGCCGACGGTCATCCCGCCGATGGCGACCAGCTCGAAACGGCCGTGCTCGAACTCGCGCACCTCGTCGGGTGCGTCGAAGCCGCGCAGGTCGATGCCGTGGTGGCTTGGCAATGGACGGATGGGGCCCCTAGAGGGCCAGGGCGATCGGCTGCTCGAGTAGCGCGCGGATGCGCGCGAGGAACTCGGCGGCATCGGCGCCGTAGAGGATGCGGTGGTCGCAGGCCAGCGTGATCGTCATCGTGTGGCGGGCGACGAGCTCGCCGTCGCGGACGACGGCGCGCGGCTCCATCTTGCCGACGGCCAGGATGGCGGCCTGCGGCGGGTTGATGACCGCCACGAACTCGGTCACGCCGAACATCCCGAGGTTCGAGACCGTGAACGTGCCGCCCGAGAGCTCGGGGGGCGTCACCACGCCGGCGCGCACGCGCTCGGCCAGCGCCCGGCCGTCGCGCGCGATCTCGCCCAGCGACTTGCGATCGGCGTCGAACACGGTGGGCACGACGAGCGCGTCCTGCGCGGCGACGGCGACGCCGACGTTGACACGCGAGTACAGCTCGAAGTGTCCGTCCTTGTAGGAGCCGTTGGCCCGCGGGAACTCGCGCAGCGCGATGGCGGACGCCTTGACGACCATGTCGTTGTAGGACGGCACCGTGCCGGAGGTGCCCTCGATCGCCGCCTTCAGCTGCGAGCGCAGGTCGACGGCGGCCTCCATGTCGACGTCGGTGCTGATCGTGAACTCGGGCACCGTCGCCTTGGACTCCGCCATCCGGCGCGCGATGACCTGCTGGGTGCGCGACAGCTCCTGGATCGTGACCTCGCCCCTGGCGGTTCCGGTCTCCGCAACGACGGCCGGCGGGGGCGGGGGCGGAGCCGCGGGGGCCTCCGCCGGCGCGGCG